>NZ_JBHTWG010000004.1:0-151840 GCF_042792555.1 Streptomyces sp. NPDC056628 | reverse complement strand
TCTCCGCGTGTTGTGCCCCCCGGGCCTCCCTTTAGCTGTCGGTTTTTGGGGTTCGGGGGGGTTTTGGGGGGTGGTGGGCGGGTGCCCCCCCCCCACGACCCGCACTTTGCTTTTATGCGGTATCGAGGGAATCGCATCGTGGATACGATGCGTTCGGGTATGGCGCATCCACTGGGCAAGACCTCTAAGGGGAGGCGGGGTCCATGCGAACGGTGAGCCGCACCGGATTGGTGAGCGCGGCCCTGGGCGTGGGGGCGGTCGGCGGCTTCGTCGGCAGCCTGCTCAAGGAGCGGAGCGCCTTGACAGCCGCCCGCGACGCCGCGGGCGAAGGAAGCGAGGAACAGGCTTCATGGGGCGTCGGCTCGTACCGCTCACGCTGGACAACCTTCCGGACATTCCCAAGCGCTGCCGCTCGTGCGTCTTCTGGGAGCTCGACCCGGTCAGCGGTGAGGCAGCGGTAAAGGCGGGTACCGCCGCTCTGGAGAAGGAAGCCTGGATCTCCGCCGTTCTGCTGGACTGGGGCTCCTGTGGCCGCGTTGTCTACGTCGACGAAGTTCCGGTGGGGTACGTGTTGTACGCACCTCCGGCGTATGTCCCGCGCTCGACGGCGTTCCCCACGAGTCCGGTGTCCCCGGACGCGGTGCAGCTGATGACCGCGTTCATCCTGCCCGGCTATCAGGGGCAGGGGCTGGGCCGGGTCATGGTCCAGACGGTCGCGAAGGATCTACTGCGACGGGGCTTCAAGGCGATCGAGGCCTTCGGGGACGCGAGGTGGAAAGAGCCCGCGTGTGTGCTGCCTGCCGATCATCTCTTGGCCGTGGGCTTCAAGACGGTCCGGCCGCATTCCTTGACGCCTCGTCTGCGGCTGGAGTTGAGGACGACGCTGTCGTGGAAGGAGGACGTCGAGATGGCGCTCGACCGGCTCCTCGGGGCCGTACAGAAGGAACCTGCGTTGCGGCCCCTCTAAGTGGCGTTCGTAGCTGGCGTCCGGGGCCGCGAGGCTATTCGGACCCGTAGCGCGGGCCACGTGACACGAAAATGGGCCAACCCTCTCGGGTTGGCCCATTCGTGTTTCACGTGAAACATCACTCAGCGATGAAGTCCTCGAGGTCGCGGACGATCGCGGCCTTCGGCTTCGCGCCGACGATGGTCTTGGCGACCTCGCCGTTGTGGTAGACGTTCAGCGTCGGGATGGACATGACGCCGTACTTGGCGGCCGTACCCGGGTTCTCGTCGATGTTCAGCTTGACGATCTCGATCTTGTCCCCGTGCTCGGCGGCGATCGCCTCGAGGGACGGAGCGATCTGGCGGCACGGACCGCACCAGGCGGCCCAGAAGTCCACCAGGACGGGCTTGTCGCTCTTGAGGACGTCCTGCTCGAAGGAGTCGTCGGTCACGTTCTTCAGGGTGCCGGCCACTGAGGGCTCCTTAACTAGTGATGCGTGGGGCGGGTGGGGGTTCAGACTGCGGTCTTCTCGGGCTCGGGCTTCTCCCCGTCCGCCAGAGCGGCGAGGAAGCGCTCAGCGTCCAGAGCGGCGGAACAGCCGGTGCCGGCGGCGGTGATGGCCTGGCGGTAGGTGTGGTCCACCACGTCACCAGCGGCGAAGACGCCGGTCACGTTGGTGCGCGTGGAGGGGGCTTCCACCTTGAGGTAGCCCTCCTCGTCGAGCTCCAGCTGACCCTTGAACAGCTCCGTGCGCGGGTCGTGGCCGATCGCGATGAACAGGCCGGTGACCGCCAGCTCCGAGAGCTCGCTGGTCTTGACGTTGCGCAGCTTCAGGCTGGAGAGCTTCTGCTCACCCTGGACCTCGGCCACTTCGCTGTCCCAGACGAACTTGATCTTCGGGTCGGCGAAGGCGCGGTCCTGCATGGCCTTGGAGGCGCGCAGCGTGTCACGGCGGTGCACGATCGTCACGGACTTGGCGAAGCGCGAGAGGAAGGTCGCCTCCTCCATGGCGGTGTCACCACCACCGATGACGGCGATGTCCTGGTCCTTGAAGAAGAAGCCGTCACAGGTGGCACACCAGGAGACGCCGCGGCCCGACAGGGCGTCCTCGTTCGGCAGACCGAGCTTGCGGTGCTGCGAGCCGGTGGTGACGATGACGGCCTTCGCGCGGTGGACGGTGCCAGCGGTGTCCGTGACGGTCTTGATCTCACCGGTCAGGTCGACGTTGACGACGTCGTCCGGGACCAGCTCGGCACCGAAGCGCTCCGCCTGGGTGCGCATGTTGTCCATGAGCTCGGGGCCCATGATGCCGTCCGGGAAGCCGGGGAAGTTCTCCACCTCGGTGGTGTTCATGAGCGCACCACCGGCGGTGACGGCGCCCTCAAACACCAGCGGCCTCAGCGACGCGCGCGCAGTGTAGAGCGCCGCCGTGTAGCCGGCAGGCCCGGAGCCGATGATGATCACGTTTCGGACGTCGCTCACAGCTTGATTCCTCGTCTCTGGAATACGTCGTCGAACCGGTGGGAGCTCCCTTCAGAGCTCTCACCCCACCCAACGGATCCTAAGGGGCGCGCATTCCCGCTGTGTCAGGGCACACGGTGATGCCCCCTCTACGGGTTGCCACGCCGGAGGACGACCAATCGCCGGGTGTTCAGGAACGCGCGTAGGACTTCGTCAGAAGGATCTTGGCCGCGCTCGCCGTCGGGTGCTTCACGCAGGTCGCATCCATCAGATAGGCGGTGACCCGGGTGACATCGGTGGCATCCGGCAGGACGACGAGCAGGGCGTCCTTGCCTTGGTAGACGCCTTCCTCGGCAGCGAGCGCGTTCTCGTCGCGGTCGATGCCCTTCTGGACACAGTCCGGGACGTCGACCTCGCGCAGGATCTTCGGGCTCTTGGTGTCGACCCCGCCTTCCACACCCATGCTCCGGTTGGAGCCCCGCGGGGACGGTGCGGCTGGCGCCGTTTTGTCGAGGAGGTCGGCGACCTTGCTCTCCAGCTTCGCTGCGGAGAACGTGTCGGAAGCCGTCTGATCCCCTTCGGCCGTGGGGCTGGACCCGCCGCCGTTCACCGCGAAAACCAGAAGCACCGAGCCGAGACCCAGTCCGACGGCCGTGAAAGCGGCCCCCAGGGCCACCCTGCGGTTCCCTGCCCTCTTCCGGCCCTTGCGGCCGGGGCCCGTGGTCGACGGGCGCGCGCGTCCCGCGGACCGGTCGGCTGCGGGCGATGTTTCACGTGAAACATAGGAGCCGGCGGAAGCGGGCTCGTCATCGCTGTCCTCGCTCAGAGCCGCCGTGGAGGAATCACCTGGCGCCGCGGAACGAGCCAGAGACTCTGCCGCCAAGGCGGCATCGATACGTGCGGCGACATCGTCGGGCATCCCCGAGGGGACCGGCACCGAGCCGAGCAGTCCCCGGATCTCCTCCAGCGAGTCATGGACGTCCGCACACAGCTCGCAGTCCTCCAGGTGCCGCTCTATGTCGGCGGCCCGGGAGGGAGAGAGCAGGCCCTCGGTGAGGTCGGAGATCTCGGTGACGTCCGGGTGCCCGGCCTTGCCCGTCGTGGATGTCACGCTCGCCCACCTCCGCCCTTCACTGCGGCTGAATCACTCGGACCGTTGTCGCGTGGCTCCGTGTCCTGATCCGTGGTGGCACGTGGACCCGCTGCCGATGGGACGGATGTCCCCTGCGCCCGGTTCCGCCTCTCGCCGGAGTCCTTGCCCGCGCGCTCGGGCCGTAGATGGGTGAGCAGAGGCAGCAGCCGGGCTCTGCCCCGCGCGCAGCGGCTCTTCACGGTGCCGGTGGGGACGTCCAGGACCTGGGCCGCCTCCGCGACCGGGTAGCCCTGCATGTCCACCAGGACGAGAGCCGCCTGCTGGTCGGGTGGCAGTGTGCCGAGCGCCTCCAGCAGCTGGCGGTGCAGATCGTTGCGCTCGGCGGGCGCCGAGGCCGACTCGTGCGGCTCCAGGAGCTGCTCGAGCCGTTCGGTGTCGTCGATCGGCGAGGTCTTCCGGGAGGCGGCCTTGCGGGCGCGGTCCAGGCAGGCGTTCACCGTGATCCGGTGCAGCCATGTGGTGACGGCCGACTGGGCGCGGAAGGTATGGGCGGCCCGGTAGGCGGAGACGAGGGCGTCCTGGACGGCGTCGGCGGCCTCCTCGCGGTCCCCGAGCGTGCGCAGTGCCACCGCCCAGAGACGGTCGCGGTGGCGTCGCACGATCTCGCCGAAGGCGTCGGGGTCGCCGGCCACGTGCAGGGCGAGGAGGTCCTGATCGCTCGCGTCGCCGTGAGCGGTGCGATCTGTCACGCGGACCCCCTCCCCTGGGACGCAGTCAGCCGGCGAACTTCACTTCGGTGATGGCCTGCTTGTATCCAGGCTGACTGTAGTTGGTGGAGTCGGCGCCGGAGTACGGCATCGCGGTCAGCCACACCAGCACGTAGCGGGTCTTCACCGGCTTGTCGACGCTCACCTTGGCGGAGGTGCCGCTCGTCGTCGCCCGGCCCAGCTCCTTCATCGAGCTCAGCGGCGTGGACGAGTCGAGTGTGTCGGTGGCGAAGAACTGGACGGTGGTGTGATCGCCGCCGTACCGGAGGGACAGCGTGGCGGCCGACACCTCCTGCGCGGAGCCGAGATCGTAGACGATGCCGACGCCGGGCTTGATCACTATCTTCGGACCGTCCTTGTAGCTGTTGGTCCGCCATCCCGTCGACGCGTTGTTGTCGTATGTCAGGTCGACGTCGTTGGGATGTTGGGCGTCGCCCTCGGCCACGTACTCCTGGGAGCCCGTGATCTTGAGTGGTTTGGACGGCTTGTTCTTGCCGCTGTTCTTCTCGCCGCCGTCGTTCGTCTGTGTCTGGTTGGGGTCGTCGGACTGCTTGCCCCGGTCCATGAGGGCGTCGGCGAGCTGCCAGCTGCCCAGGCCCAGGGCAGCGATCAGGAGGGCCGAGACGGCCCACTTCAGGGCCTTGCCGGTGCGGCTCTGCAGCGCTGGCGGCGGGGTGGGCATCTGCTGCGTGGCACCCGGACGGGGCGCCGGACGGCCGTAGGTGCCCTGCTGGTAGGTGGTGCGCTGGTAGTCCGGCGGGGCGGTGAACGCGGGCTCCGGCGGGCGGATGCGGGGCATCTCGCCGATGGCCTTCACCAGCTCCTCCGGAGTGGTGCAGGCGGCCTCGTGGCGGGAGGCGGTCGCGCCGTCGTTGGCGAGCGCGCGCATGGCGAGCTCGGACAGCCCGCGGTGGACGCCGGCCCGCACCTGGTCCGGGGCGATCAGCCCGACGTCCTTCGGGAGCCCGGACAGGCCGTAGGCGTCGCTCTCGTAGGGCCAGCGCTGGGTGAGCGAGGCGTACAGCAGGGCGCCGATGGCCTCGGTGTCCGCGCGCTGCGGGGTGTCGGAGCTGATGCCCCGCAGGGCGGCGTTCACCGCGAGGCCGCGGATGCGCCACTGCCCGGTGGACGTACGCAGCACGGCGTTCGGGTTGAGGCGCAGGTGGGCCAGGCCCTCACGGTGCGCGGCGGCCATGGCGGCGGACACCTGCGTGACCATCTGGTAGGCGTCGTACACCTCCAGCGGGCCCGCGGCGAGGAGGGTCGTCAGCTCGGTGGCGTCGGGGAGCCATTCGTGGACGACGTAGACGACGTCGTCCTCCTCGACGGCGTCGAGGACCTGGACGAAGCGGGGGTCGCCGAGCAGCGCGGAGGAGCGGGCCGCGGCCAGCACGGCACGGGCCCGCGCATGGTCCGCGGGCAGGATGTGGACGCCGACGGCGCGACGCAGTTTCTCGTCGACGGCACGCCAGCTGCTGAAACCGTCCAGACGGGTGACGCACTCCTCCAGGCGGTACCGTCTGGCGAGCTTGTGACCGCTGTGCAGCTCGGGTGCCGAGGCATTCCCGGGGCCCTCCGGCCCGCCACTCCCCTGTGCCTCGTCGATGTCCGTGCCCCGCTCCCGATTCGTGGCCACCCCGTCGGCCGTGGACGACTCGTCCGCCTGAGCGGTCAGCGGCTCGTCACCGCTGTTGTCTGCCACGTCGACGGCAGCCGTGCTCCGTTCTGCCACCGTCGTTCCTGCCTCCCCATTCAATGCGCGCCGCCACACCTCGTGCGCGCCGTCCGACGCCGAACCAATTGTGCCCACAGTCCGCCGCTATGCACGACACACGATGACGGACGATGGTTGTGCGCCTACCCCCACCTCAGCGACCCAGGCGCCCGCGGACCATGCCCACGAGCGAGTTCAGTTCCTCGATGCGCATCCGGCGGGCGGCCACGAAGAAGACGCCGAGCAGTACGGCCCCACCGGCCAGGAGGGCGACGAACGAGCCGGCGACGCCCTGGCCGAGGACCCGACTGATGCCGTAGCAGGCCGCCCCGCTGACCAGCGCGGCCGGGACCGACGCGATGCAGAGCCGCGCGTAGGTCCGCGTCACGCGGGCGCCGTCCAGATCACCGCCCAGCTTCACCCGCAGCCGTCGCCAGGCCACCCCGACGCCGATCGCGTACGCCAGGCCGTAGGAGGCCGCCATGCCCACCACGGCCCAGCGGGCGGGCAGGACGAGGTAGCACAGCCCGGAGGCCGCGGCGTTGCCGGCCGCCACGATGACCGTGTTGTAGAAGGGGGTGCGGGTGTCCTCGTACGCGTAGAAGGCGCGCAGGACGACGTACTGCACGGAATAGGGGATCAGGCCGAGGCCGAAGGCCATCAGCATGTAGCCCATGTTGGTGGCCTGGCTGGTGCCGGACGAGCCGAACATCAGGGTGCACATCGGGATGCCGAGCGCCACGAATCCGAAGGCGAGCGGCACGATCGCCACCGCGGTGGTGCGCAAGCCCTGCGAGATGTCGTCGCGAACGGCGCCGGCGTCGTTCTCGGCGGCCGAGCGGGAGATACGGGGCAGCAGGGCGGCCATCAGGGAGACGGTGATGATGGCCTGCGGCAGACCCCAGATCAGCTGGGCGTTGGCGTAGGCGGCGAAGCCGGTGCCCTCATCGTCCGACGCGATACCGGCCGCGGTGGACAACTGGGTGACGACGAGGGCGCCGGCCTGGTTGGCCAGGACGAACAGGATCGTCCACTTGGCGAGCATGGCGGCCTTGCCGAGGCCGTGACCCCGCCAGTCGAAACGCAGCCGCAGCCGGAACCCGGTCTCCCGCAGGTACGGGATCATGGCGAGGGACTGGACCACCAGGCCGAGCAGGATGCCGATGCCGAGGAGCCGCTGCCCCTCCGGCGGGATGCTCGTGACCGACATCCCGGAGCGCTCTGAGGTGCCGTACACCCAGATGAACATGCCGAGCGTCACGATGATGACGATGTTGTTCAGGACCGGGGTCCACATCATGGCGCCGAAGCGGCCGCGGGCGTTGAGGATCTGGCCCATCACGACGTGGACGCCCATGAAGAAGATCGAGGGCAGGAAGTAGCGCGTGAAGGTGACCGCCACCCCGTTGGCGGCGTGGTCGCTGGCGACCTTGGTCGACAGGGCGCTGACCAGGAGCGGCGCCGCGAACATCGCCAGTGCCGTGAGGGCGGCGAGCGCGACCATGACGAGCGTCAGCAGACGGTTCGCGTAGGCCTCGCCCCCGTCCTCGTCGTCCTTCATGGCGCGCACGAGCTGCGGCACGAAGACGGAGTTGAGGCCACCGCCGACGGTCAGGATGTAGATCATCGTCGGCAGCTGGTAGGCGACCTGGAAGGAGTCGCCGAGCAGACCGAGGCCGAGAGCCGAGACGATCAGCATCGACCGGACGAACCCGGTGAGGCGGGACACCATCGTGCCGGCCGCCATGACGGCGCTGGACTTCAGCAGACCGCCGACCCGACCGCCCTTCTTCGCGACGGGCGCCGGGGCCGGGGCGGGCGCCGGCTCGTCGCTCTCGGGGACCGCGACCGATGCGGCTGCCTGCTGCGGGCCCGGAGCGGGCGCGGGGGACGGACCGGGGACCGTCGTCTGCTGGTACTGCTGCTGGCCGCCGCCCTGCTGCTGGTCCCGGAAGAGGTGCGCGAACGCGTCGTGCTCCGGGCGCTCCTCCGACGAGTGCGAGACGAGGTCGTCGACGCCCACGTACTGGGTCGTCCGGGGGTCGTCCCCGTACGGCAGGTACCGGGTCGGGCCCTCCGGCTCGGGCGCCGGTGTCTGCGCCCACACGCTCGGGTCGGGGGCGTACGGCGACTGCGGCGGCTGGGAGTAGAGCGGCTGCTGGGGCTGGTAGGTGCCCGGCGGGGGTGGCGGGTGCGCGGCACGGTCGTACAACGCCTCGGCGACCGGGTCCTGGGCGGTGATGTCCTGCCCCTGGTAGGGGTCCTGGTCGTAGGCGTCCTGGAGGTACATGTCCGCCGGGTGCTGCGGCGGTACCTGGCCCTCGGGCGGCGGGCCCTCGGGGTGCCCCGAGCTGCCCGCGGCCTGGCCGCGGTCACCGTCGTACGGCGCGTTCATGGCTACCCCACCTCATCGTCCCGGGCCCACCGGCCACGACTTCGCTCAACGGTCCACTCTCTCACCCGCGCCGGACGGGTCGGCGTTTTCCGCTGCGGTGTCCGGGGTCGGGTCACTCGGCTGCTCGGAGGCGCTTCCCCGGGCTCCGGCGCCCGACTCCTCGTCGGCGAGTTCCTCGTCCGTGAGACGTCCCGCAGCGCTTTCCGGGTTCTCCGGATCGTCCTCGGACTCGTTCGTCTGCTCGGCCCCGTCCTCCGCGGCCGCCCGCGCCGCCGCGCGCTTGCGCTGCGTGTACATACGGAATCCGGCGAGGACGAGCAGCAGGAAGCCGCCGCCGATGACCAGCATCACCGTGGCCGTGAACTCGGTGACCTTCACGTCGAACTTGACGGGGTCGCCGTACTTCCGGCCGTCCTCGGTGTACAGCTGGGCGATCACGGTCGCCTTGCCGTTGGCCTGGGCGGACGCCGTGAACTTCACCGTCTGGCTGTGGCCGCCGGAGACCGCGACCTGCTGCTCGGTGTACGACTGGTCGTCGATCTCGAGGCGCCTCGGGGCGGTCGACGTGAGCCGCAGGACCAGGTGGTCGACCCCCTGCACCAAGTTGTTCGTCACCGTCACCGGGATCGTGGCGCTGCGGCCGGACAGCTTGGTCTCCGACTTGTCGATCAGCGTGACCTGGCCGGCGAGGGAGTCGACATACGCCTCCACACCGTTGCGGAAGTCCGCCGCCGTGCTCTCACGGCCGCGCCACGACGTCGACATCGTCCGGTTCATGGCCCGCCCGAAGGGGGTCACGACCCGTGACTGGTTGGTGAGGATGACCTTGAACCGGTCGAGCTTGTCCTGGGTGGTGGCGATCTGCGCGAAGGCGCCCCGGGGCAGCTCCTGCTTGCGCAGGGCGGAGGGGTACCGGGAGGCCGGCGGGACGCGTGTGGTGGCGGCCGGGTCGGGCTTGGCCGAGGCGGCTGCCGTGAGGTCCTGCGCCTGCGACCAGGAGCCGCCCTGCATGGCCCGCACGGCCTCGGCCACGGTCTGGGCCTGGCTCGCGGTCGGCATGCGCTGCGGAGCGACGACGATGTTGCGCTGCTTGCTCGTCTGGAGGTTCAGGGTCAGGCTCTGCGCGAGGAACCGCTGCACGGCGAGCGTCGAGGTCGACGCCCGGCTCAGATTGCCCTGGAACAGCGTCGAGAGGCGGGCGTCGGCGACGACGGCGCTGGTGCCGCCGCCGATCGGGCGGGCGGCGGAGGGGGTGTACGGGAGGCTGCTGTCCTCCGCCAGGCTGTCGCTGCGGGCGATCACCTTGTCCGCGCCGGCGGAGGTGGCGACCTTGACGATCGACGGGTCCACGGCGCCCTCGACCGGCCAGGCGAAGTCGGTGGCCGGTTCCACGTGGAGGATCGACTCGACGGTTTCCCCGGCCACGTCGGTCGCCTCCTTGAAGTGGTTCAGGGAGCCGGTGACGTTCGTGCCGTTGTGCGCCAGGGAGGCCAGGTCGGGGTCGCCGAAGGGCAGTGCCACGACCTCGTTGTCGTGTACCGCCTCCTGCAGGTCGGAGAGCCACTGCTTGGCGACACCCTGGTGAGTGCCCGGCGTCGTCGTCTCGCCCTCGCCCTGGATGCTGTAGCGATCCGTCATCGCGTCCACGGAGGCGAGCAGGTCGGGGTCGATCACCCAGGTGACGTCGAGTTCCTTACCCAACGCCACCATCTGCTGGAGGCGGCCGCCGGGGGCGATCTCCTTGGCGAGGTCGTCGTCACGGAAGACGGGCGTCTGTGACTCGTCCGAGCCGGTCTCGGCCGTCATGTGCGAGGTCGAGATCAGTGGCCACAGGACAGTCGTCCGCGTCTTGGTCTCCGCCTCGCCGGGCTGCCACGGCAGGAAGGTGCGCTGGATGCCGAGTACCTGCGACCAGGGCCGGTCCGCCGTCTCCCCGGACAGGGAGACGGAGAACTGGTACACGCCCGCATCGTCGAGGCTCAGCTTGTCGACCGGCACCGCGATGCTGAAGCGCTGCGAGATGCCCGGTGCCAGCTTGGCGAACTCCTTGACGTACTTCCCGCCCACCGGGGCGCCGTCGAGGGCGGGCCGGAAGGTGGTGCGGCGGGAGATCGTGTCGATGGCCGAGCGGGTGTTCACCGCCCGGCCCAGGATCAGATCCACCTGAGCGTCGGTGACCGTCCGCTTCCCCTTGTTGGTCACCGTGCCGGTGACCGTGACGGTGTCGCCCTCCCCCGGGACGCTGGGGGTGAGGGAATCCACAGCCACGTCGACCGAGCCGGGGCCCGATACGGCGCTCAGGGAGTCCTGTACGGCCGCCTGCGCGGACGGGGAGGCGGACAGCTGGAGCAGACCGGCCAGCAGAGGCGCGCCGGCGAGCAGTGCCCCGGTGCGCCGCAGCCACCGGCGGGCAGGTGAGGGACTGGTCCCCTGGAAGTCTGCCGCCTCGGCCACGCGCTCGTCCGTCCCTAGTCGTCGTGAGTGGTCGTCGGAATGTGCGTCCAGGCATGGTAACGATGCGCGCTGAGGGGAAGTGCCGCGGTCTCCCTCAGCAAGATCGATTCCTGCGACCATCCTGTCCTTTATATGCCTGTATAAGGGGGAGGGCTTCCGTACGGGGCAAGAGCAGACCTTGCGCCTGTATCGATGGAGGTGTCCGCCCCGCAGAGGGCGCACCACATAGGGAGCGGGCGGTCGCCCGGGCCACGTACCCTCTTCTGTTGTGCCGAACGCCAACGAAGACAAGCCCAGCGCCCTGAGCGAGGCGCAGCACCGTGCGGTCAGTGAACTGCTGCGGGTCGCGCCCGTCGCCGACGATCTCGCCCGCCGTTTCCAGGAGGCCGGGTTCTCCCTCGCCCTGGTCGGCGGATCGGTACGGGACGCACTGCTCGGCCGGCTCGGCAACGACCTCGACTTCACGACCGACGCCCGTCCCGAGGACGTGTTGAAGATCGTGCGCCCGTGGGCGGACGCGGTGTGGGAGGTCGGGATCGCGTTCGGCACGGTCGGGGCGCAGAAGGACGGCTACCAGATCGAGGTGACGACGTACCGCTCGGAGGCGTACGACCGGACCTCGCGCAAGCCCGAGGTGTCGTACGGCGACTCCATCGAGCAGGACCTCGTCCGACGTGACTTCACCGTGAACGCGATGGCCGTCGCCCTCCCCGAGAAGGAGTTCGTCGACCCGCACGGAGGGCTCGAGGATCTCGCCGAGCGGGTCCTGCGGACGCCCGGTACACCTGAGGAGTCGTTCTCGGACGATCCGCTGCGCATGATGCGCGCTGCGCGTTTCGCGGCCCAGCTGGACTTCGAGGTGGCGCCCGAGGTCGTCACGGCCATGACGGACATGGCCGGGCGCATCGAGATCGTCTCCGCGGAGCGGGTGAGGGACGAGCTGAACAAGCTGATCCTCTCCGACCACCCCCGCAAGGGCCTGACGCTGCTGGTCGACACCGGGCTCGCCGACCACGTCCTGCCCGAGCTCCCGGCCCTTCGGCTGGAGAGCGACGAGCATCACCGACACAAGGACGTCTACGAGCACACGCTGATCGTGCTGGAGCAGGCGATGGCCCTCGAGGAGAACGGTCCCGACCTGACGCTGCGGCTGTCGGCGCTGCTGCACGACATCGGCAAGCCGCGGACGCGCCGCTTCGAGAAGGACGGTCGTGTCTCGTTCCACCACCACGAGGTGGTCGGCGCGAAGATGACCAAGAAGCGTATGACGGCGCTGAAGTACTCCAACGAGCTCGTGAAGGACGTCTCGCGTCTCGTCGAGCTCCACCTGCGCTTCCACGGCTACGGCACCGGGGAGTGGACGGATTCGGCGGTGCGCCGTTATGTCCGTGACGCCGGCCCGCTCCTCGAGCGCCTGCACAAGCTGACCCGCTCGGACTGCACGACGCGCAACAAGCGCAAGGCGGTAGCACTCTCCCGCGCCTACGACGGCCTGGAGGGGCGCATCGCCCAGCTCCAGGAGCAGGAGGAGCTCGACGCCATCCGCCCGGACCTCGACGGTAACCAGATCATGGAGATCCTCGGCGTCGGACCGGGCCCGGTGATCGGCAAGGCGTACCAGCACCTGCTGGAGCTCCGGCTGGAGCATGGACCGATGGAGCATGACGCGGCGGTGGCGGCACTCAAGGAGTGGTGGGCCACACAGGACTGAGGGCTGCGGGGAGGCTGTGTTTCACGTGAAACACAGCTGCGGACGCACCGAGGGGCGATGTTTCACGTGAAACATCGCCCCTCGGTGTGGAAGTCCAGAGCACGAACTCGGAGCACAAACTCAGATCAGACGTCCTTCAGGCACAGCAGGAAGTTGTCGCCGTCGCCGGTCTGGGCGTAGAAGCTCGTCGCATCGCTGACCTTGCGGCACTCCGTCTCGGCGGTGAACGAGGTGTAGGTGCCGTCGATCTTCTTCAGGACCTTGGCCTCGGCCTCCGAGGACGTGCAGTCGACGACCTCCATCTCGTCACTTGAGGAGGAGGCGGACTTCAGGCAGTCGCCCACGTTCGCCTGGTTCGCGTCGTCCAGGCTCGTTATGTAGCCGACGACGATGGCCGTGACGATGCCGACGCCCACCAGGATGTTCTTGACCGTCTTGAAGCTGACCTTGCGACGGGGCTGCTCCGGCGGGATGGGGGCGAAGGGTGCGGCGCCCTGCGGGGGGACACCCGGTGCGCTCGGCTGCTGAGGGTACGGAGCCTGGCCCTGCGGAGCCTGGGCGTACGGGTTCTGGCCCTGGGCGAATGGATTGCCCTGGGGCGGCGGAGTCGACACTTGGGGGTCCCCCTAGAACATGGGTGCTGATCGCGAGCTATGCGCGATGTAAGACGCACGTAAGTTATCGGTCCGCACTGACAATTCCCCACCCGGGAGTGGCTCTGTGTCATTGCCGTGACACGGGCCGCCTCTCAAACCGGGCTATAGCAACCGCAACCGCCGTGTAGATAACGGCGACCGTGACAATGAGCGCAGCCGAGCGGCCGTCCGGAGGCAGTATCAGGGCCGCCACGGCCGCGGCTCCGACGAAGGCGACGTTGAACAGCACGTCGTAGACGGAGAAGGTCCGGCCCCGGAAGCCGTCGTCGACCGAGGACTGCACCACGGTGTCCGTGGCGATCTTCGCTCCCTGCGTCGTCACGCCCAGGACGAAGGCCGCCACCAGCATGGGAACGGTGGCGAAGGGCAGACCGAGTGCGGGCACCAGGACGGCGGCGATGCCCGCGCAGACGGCGATCCAGCGCCCCGGCCCGAGACGTCCCGCGGCAGCCGGCGTCACCACGGCCGCGGTGAAGAAGCCGGCGCCGGACAGGCCCAACGCCACACCGAGCAGGGCGAGTCCGTCCTCCGTGTCCGAGGTGAAGGCGTACCGGCACAGCATCAGCAGCATGACCAGCAGGGCGCCGTAGCAGAAGCGCATCAGCGTCATCGCCAGCAACGCCCAGGCGGCCTCCCGGCGCGGCGGGGCGGCGAGATGGCGTACGGCCGCCGCCAGGTCCCGCGCGGTGCCGGACAGCGCCGCCCCGAGGCGGAGCCGCACCAATGCGGGTTCGGGACCCAGCAGTTGCGGCGCCATCCGCAAGGAGGCCAGACCCGCGCACAGATACAGGGCGGCCCCGAAGAGCACCACGGCGGCGTCCGAGTCCCACACCACCAGCCGGACGACGAAGGCGAGACCGGCGCCCGTGGTCGCGGCGAGCGTCCCGGCGGTCGGGGAAAGGGAGTTGGCGATGACGAGCCGCTCGCCGTCCACCACCCGGGGCAGCGCGGCGGACAGCCCGGACAGCACGAAGCGGTTGACCGCGGTGACGCACAGGGCGGAGACGTAGAAGAGCCAGTCGGGCACGTCGGCGACGATGAGCACGGCCGTGGCCGCCGCCAGCACGGTGCGCAGCACACTGCCGTAGAGCAGGACCTGGCGGCGGCGCCAACGGTCGAGCAGGACACCGGAGAAGGGGCCCACCAGGGAGTACGGCAGCAGCAGCACCGCCATCGCGGCGGCGATCGCGCCGGCGGAGCTCTGCTTCTCCGGCGAGAAGACGACGTACGTGGCGAGGGCGGTCTGGTAGACGCCGTCGGCGCCCTGCGAGAACAGGCGTACGGCGAGCAGGCGCCGGAAGTCCCGGAAGTGCCACAGGACCCGCAGGTCACGGACGACGGACATGGGGCACAGCCTCACATACGGCGAGGGCCCCCGGGACGACCCAGGGACCCTCGGCAGCTCTGGCAGGAGCGTTCTGGTGCGGCACCGCGCGCTCGGGGCGCGGTGCCGCGATGTCTCACCGGCGCACGGACTGCTGTCCGGGCCGGAGGACGGGGTGCCGTCGTACTTAGCGCTCGACCTCGCCCTTGATGAACTTCTCGACGTTCTCCCGGGCCTGGTCGTCGAAGTACTGGACCGGCGGGGACTTCATGAAGTAGCTCGACGCCGACAGGATCGGGCCGCCGATGCCGCGGTCCTTGGCGATCTTCGCGGCGCGCACGGCGTCGATGATGACACCGGCGGAGTTCGGGGAGTCCCAGACCTCGAGCTTGTACTCCAGGTTCAGCGGGACGTCACCGAAGGCACGGCCCTCGAGGCGGACGTAGGCCCACTTGCGGTCGTCGAGCCAGGCCACGTAGTCGGACGGGCCGATGTGGACGTTCTTCTCGCCGAGCTCGCGGTCGGGGATCTGCGAGGTGACGGCCTGGGTCTTCGAGATCTTCTTCGACTCGAGGCGGTCACGCTCGAGCATGTTCTTGAAGTCCATGTTGCCGCCGACGTTCAGCTGCATCGTGCGGTCCAGGACGACACCGCGGTCCTCGAACAGCTTCGCCATGACGCGGTGCGTGATGGTGGCGCCGACCTGGGACTTGATGTCGTCACCGACGATCGGGACGCCCGCCTCGGTGAACTTGTCCGCCCACTCCTTGGTGCCGGCGATGAAGACCGGGAGGGCGTTGACGAAGGCGACCTTGGCGTCGATGGCGCACTGGGCGTAGAACTTCGCCGCGTCCTCGGAACCCACGGGCAGGTAGCAGACCAGGACGTCGACCTGCTTGTCCTTGAGGATCTGGACGATGTCGACCGGGGCCTCGGCGGACTCCTCGATGGTCTCGCGGTAGTACTTGCCCAGGCCGTCGAGGGTGTGGCCGCGCTGGACGGTCACACCGGAGCGCGGCACGTCGCAGATCTTGATCGTGTTGTTCTCGCTGGCACCGATGGCGTCCGCGAGGTCGAGTCCGACCTTCTTCGCGTCGACGTCGAACGCGGCGACGAACTCGATGTCGCTCACGTGGTAGTCGCCGAACTGCACGTGCATCAGGCCGGGGACCTTGGACGCCGGGTCGGCGTCCTTGTAGTACTCGACTCCCTGAACCAGCGACGCGGCGCAGTTGCCCACGCCGACGACGGCTACGCGAACCGAACCCATTCCGGTTGCTCCCTGTGTGTACGAGTGAGGTCCTGAGTGGATCTCACGTGGCGGTGTCGTCGGGCGGATCCGGTCGGGAGGTGTCTCCCGCCCGGGGCAGGCCGCCCGGCGTTCCATGAGTGGTGTCCGGCGAGTCGGGCTCCCCGGAGGCGGGACCCTTCAGGTCCCGCCCGGCCCGCTCGCTCTCGATGAGCTCGTTCAGCCAGCGCACTTCGCGCTCCACGGACTCCATCCCGTGGCGCTGGAGCTCAAGCGTGTAGTCGTCGAGGCGCTCCCGGGTGCGTGCCAAGGAGGCGCGCATCTTCTCCAGACGCTCCTCCAGCCGGCTGCGGCGGCCCTCCAGTACGCGCATGCGTACGTCCTGCGGGGTGCGTCCGAAGAAGGCGAATCGGGCAGCGAAATGCTCGTCCTCGTACGCGTCGGGGCCGGTCTGCGAGAGCAGCTCCTCGAAGTGTTCCTTACCTTCTGCCGTCAACCGGTAGACGATTTTGGCGCGACGCCCCGCGAGGGGTGCGGCGAGGGCGTCCTCGGTGGTGTTCCCCGGTTCCTCGATCAACCAGCCGTTGGCGACCAGCGTCTTGAGGCAGGGGTAGAGCGTGCCGTAACTGAAGGCACGGAACACACCCAGTGACGTATTGAGTCGTTTGCGCAGCTCATAGCCGTGCATAGGGGACTCGCGGAGCAGTCCGAGAACGGCGAACTCGAGGATCCCGGAACGCCGGCTCATCCGCTCGCCTCCTCGCCTTATCTCTCGCTGATGTATCGGCTCGATACATCAGCACGATAGAACGGCCTCTCGGAAGCGACAAGTGGAGAGAGAGTGAACGGGATCACATCACCGTCTCGTGTCGAGTGACTTGCCTGATTTGGGGTGAAGTTCGGGGTCGCGAGTACTTTGACGGTGCGTAGTCTGTGCGCCATGCACAGCACCGGGAACCAAGTGACGCCAGAGGACGTCGTCGTCCTTGGTGCAGTACGGGTGAATGCGAAACCGCTCACATCCGTATGTCGGGGGGACCGGAAAACAGCCGCCGTTGCCAGGCGCCCAGGGGTGCGCCTGTCCGAGGAGTAGTCGTTCGATGAGCGAGCACCGTCGCAAACCGCCGCAGCCGCAGGGAGGCGGACGTGCCGCGGCCCGACGCGGCCAGTCCGGCTCGTCCACCGGCCGCCGTGCGGCACCGCGAGGCGCCACCGGATCTCCTTCCGACCCGTACGGGTCGGGTGCCACCGGATCAGGAGGCGAGGACCGTCTGTACGGCGGCCGCGCCGAGGCGCGACGCGCGGCACAGAGAAACAGTGGAAGCCGCCGCAGGGCGCCCGAACCGACGAGGGGGGGCCGCCGCGCGGCTCCAGGGAGAGGACGTTCGGCACCGCCCGCGGAGAAGCGGTTCATCGACTATCCGCGCGCCGGCAAGTACGGCGCTGCGCGCTGGCTGCCGTCCTGGAAGCTCGTGACGGGCCTCTTCCTCACCTTCATGGGAGGCCTGATCGCGGCCGCGGGCATCGGTTACGCCATGGTGGGCATCCCGAAGGCCCAGGACACGGCCATGGCCCAGAACAACGTCTTCTACTGGTCCAACGGCAAGCAGATGGCCGCGACCGGTGGCCAGACGAACCGCCAGCTGGTGAGCGACGCGGAGATCCCGCCGGAGATCAAGAACGCGGTGGTCTCCGCCGAGAACGCGTCCTTCTACGACGACAAGGGCGTCGACCCGGCAGGTATCGGCCGCGCGCTCTTCAACATGGCCAGGGGCGGGGAGACGCAGGGTGGTTCGACCATCACCCAGCAGTACGTGAAGAACACCTACCTGAGCCAGGAGCAGACACTCTCCCGGAAGTTCAAGGAGCTGTTCATCTCCATCAAGGTCAACCAGAAGATGACGAAGGACGAGATCCTCGCTGGTTACCTCAACACCGCCTACTACGGCCGCAACGCTTACGGCATCCAGGCGGCGGCCCAGGCGTACTTCGGGGTCGACGCGAGGAAGCTCACGCCGTCGCAGTGCATCTTCCTCGCCTCGGTGCTGAAGGGCCCGAACTTCTACAACCCCGACGGCGGTGTGGGCGCCAATGCCAGGAAGAATCTGAACACCGCGCGCGTCAAGGAACGCTGGTCGTGGATCCAGGGCCGCATGGTCGAGGTGGGGCGCATGACCCAGGCCGAGCGGGCCAAGGTCGGTGAGTTCCCGAAGTTGAAGAAGCAGACCTCCAACCTCTCCGGTCAGACGGGTTACCTGATCGACATCGCCAAGGAGTACGTGGCCAAGAAGGCGAATCTGTCCCCCGAGGATCTGGAGAAGGGCGGCTACCGCATCTACACGACCTTCGACAAGGACAAGGTCAACGAGCTGGCGGCGGCCGTCGGGAAGACGGAGAAGAGCTTCCTCGACCCCAAGAGGCGCGAGAAGGACAAGCACGTCCAGTTCGGTGGCGCGTCGGTCGACCCCAAGACGGGTGCGATCGTCGCGATCTACGGCGGCGCCGGCTACAACAAGGGTCACTACTCCAACAACGCCAACACTCTGGGCGTGCCGGTCGGATCGACCTGGAAGCCCATCGTGCTGGCGGCCGCGATGAAGTACGGGACCTACGAGACCGACGGCGAGCCGCTCTCTCCGATGGCCCGGTACAACGGCGACGACCTCCTCGTCATCAAGGACAGGAACGGCGACCCGATCATGGGTGACAACGGAAAGCCGTTCCGCCAGAAGAACGAGGGCACCAGGGCCTGGGGCATGGTCACGCTTCGCAAGGCCATGGAGCAGTCGATCAACAGCCCGTTCGCCCAGCTGGGCATCGACGTCGGTCTGGCCAATACGCAGGAGCTCGCCCAGGACATGGGCATCTCGTCGGCCTTCTTCGACAAGGCGAACATCAAGAACGTGTCGTTCTCGCTCGGTACCTCGACCCCGAGCGCGATCCGGATGGCGGACGCGTACGGAAGCTTCGCCAACTCCGGGGCGCACTACGAGCCGTACTCCGTCACCAAGGTGATCAAGGACGGTGAGCCGGTCCCGGGCTTCGAGCCCCCGGAGAAGGAAACGGCCATGGACGCCAACGTCGCGAACAACGTGACGGATGTCCTCGAGAACGTGGTCCAGAACGGCACCGGTAAGAAGGTCGCGGACATCGGGTTCCCGGTGGCCGGCAAGACCGGTACGACCGACGAGAACAAGTCGGCGTGGTTCGTCGGCTACACCCGCGAGCTGTCGACGGCCGTGACGCTGTTCCGTACGGATCCGGACAAGGGCAAGCTGCTCTCCATGAACGGCACCGGTGGCGTCTCCTCCATCCACGGTGGTGACATCCCGGCGCAGGTCTGGAGGGACTACATGGCCGAGGCCATGAAGAGCTACGGCACGCCGGAGCCCTTCCCCGAGGCCGAGCCCATCGGCGAGATCATCAACGACACGCCCACGCCCTCCGTGGTGCCCACGCCCACGGAGACGGAGGAGGCGACTCCGTCCGAGACGCCGACCCCGTCCGAGACGCCCACGCTGACGCCGACCCCGACGGGTACGTGCGACCCGTTCGACTTGCGGTGTGAGAACGGCAACGGTGGGCAGAACGGTGGCGGCAACGGGGGTGTGACCCCCACGCCGACAGCCACCGCGACCGCGACCGATGCCAGCGGCGGAGGCAACAACAACGGCGGCGGCAACGGCGCCGGAGGCATCTTCGGTCGACCAGCCGGCTGACCGAGAGCCGAAGGGCTCTCTGCCGCGACGAGAAGGCCGATGGCCGGCACCCGAGGTATCGGGTGCCGGCCATCGGTTTTTGCCCCTCTGGCGGCCGTATGGAGGTCGTACGGGCAGTCCTGGAACCGAGGTGGGTGTGCCGTGCTGCGGCATCGAGTCTGAGCAGCCTCCTGCTGATCCCTGTTTCACGTGAAACGTCGGGTTTCACGTGAAACAGTCCCTGGTCACGGTATGGCTTCCCGGCGCTGTTCTCCGACACGTGCGGCAGGATGTGCCCCATGCCCAGTGCAGAGACGACGCCCATGAGCGCGCATGAGCCGGATCAGGTGCGGCCGACCAGGGAGGACAAGGTCGCCGCGCATGGCAGTGAGCTGATCGGTGGCCCGATCGGGCGGCGCGCCCTGCTCGGGACGTCCTGGTGGACGCCGGTACGGATCATCGCGCTGGTGGCCATCGGCATGTTCGCTCTCGGCCTGGTCCAGAAGGCGCCCTGCTACAACGGGGCCTGGTTCTTCGGTGCCAGCTCCCAGTACACGCACGCCTGCTACTCGGACATCCCGCACCTGTACCAGGGGCGGGGCTTCGCCGACGGCTTGGTGCCGTACTTCGACAAGCTGCCCGGTGACATGCAGTACCTCGAGTACCCGGTGCTGACCGGCGTCTTCATGGAGGTCGCGTCCTGGCTCACTTCGGACAGCGGCAGCATCCAGGACCAGGAGCAGTGGTACTGGATGGTCAACGCCGGGATGCTGATGGTCTGCGCCGCGGTCATCGCCGTCTGCGTGACCCGGACCCACCGCCGGCGTCCCTGGGACGGCCTGCTCGTCGCTCTGGCCCCCGCCTTCGCGCTGACCGCGACCATCAACTGGGATCTGCTGGCCGTGGCCCTGACGGCCGCGGCGATGCTGATGTGGTCACGTGGCCGGTCGCTCGCCTTCGGGATCCTGCTGGGCCTGGCCACGGCCGCCAAGCTGTACCCCGTCTTCCTGCTCGGGGCGCTGTTCGTGCTGTGCTGGCGTGCGGCCAGATGGCGGGACTTCGGGCGGGCGCTGGGCGGCACCGCGCTCGCCTGGGTGGTGGTCAATCTCCCGGTCATGCTGCTCGCGTGGGACGGGTGGTCGCAGTTCTACCGGTTCAGCCAGGAGAGAGGCGTCGACTTCGGCTCCTTCTGGCTGATCCTGGTCCAGAACTCCACGGACCCGCTGAGCACCGAGACCGTCAACACCTTCGCCACGCTGCTGATGCTGCTGTGCTGCGCCGGGATCGCGGTGCTGACGCTCACCGCGCCGCGTCGGCCTCGCTTCGCCCAGCTGGCCTTCCTGATCGTCGCGGCGTTCATCCTCACCAACAAGGTCTACTCGCCGCAGTACGTCCTGTGGCTGGTGCCCCTGGCCGCGCTGGCCCGGCCCAGGTGGCGGGACATCCTCATCTGGCAGGCCTGCGAGGTGGCGTACTTCCTCGGCATCTGGATGTACCTCGCCTACACGACCAGCGGAGACGCCCACAAGGGCCTGCCGCCCGACGGCTACCACTGGGCCATCGGCCTGCATCTGCTGGGCACGCTGTACCTGGTCGCCGTCGTCGTGCGGGACATCCTCATGCCGGAGCGCGACCCGGTGCGCCAGGGCGGCGAGGACGACCCCTCGGGCGGTGTCCTCGACCGGGCGGAGGACGTGTACGTGTACGGAGCGGCCGCCCACCCGCCGCGTCATGCCGCCCACGACGAGGAAGGCCCGCAGGCGGCTTGGGGCGATCGGGAGGCCGTCGACGGTTCGCAGTGAGCGAACAGAAGTCGGACGGCGGTGTGCAGAAGGCCGTACACGGTGGATTCCGTGTACGGCCTTCTGCAGCTGCCGCGCTGAACGGTTCGGCTCAGCGGTCCACGAGGCGGTCGAACTGCGTGGTGGTGTGCCGCAGGTGGGCGACCAGCTCGTCACCGACCTTCGGCTCGGGCGCGTCCGCCGGCACGAAGAGGATCGACACCTGCATGTGCGGGGGCTCCGCGAACCAGCGCTGTTTGCCGCCCCACACGAAGGGCGAGAGGTTCCGGTTCACCGTGGCGAGGCCGGCGCGGGCGACTCCCTTGGCGCGCGGCATGACGCCGTGCAGCGCCTTCGGCGCCTCCAACCCCACACCGTGCGACGTGCCGCCCGCCACGACCACCAGGAAGCCGTCGGAGGCCGTCTTCTGCTGGCGGTAACCGAAACGGTCGCCCTTGGACACGCGCGTGACGTCGAGGACCGCGCCGCGGTACTCGGTGGCGTCGTGGTCCCCCAGCCACAACCGCGTCCCGATCCGGGCGCGGAAGCGGGTCTGCGGGAACTGCTGCTGCAGGCGCGCCAGTTCCGCGGCCTTGAGGTGGCTCACGAACATGGTGTGCAGCGGCAGCCGGGCCGCCCGCAGCCGGTCCATCCAGCCGATGACCTCCTCGACGGCGTCCGAGCCGTCCGTGCGGTCGAGCGGCAGGTGGATGGCGAAGCCCTCCAGCCGGACGCTCTCTATGGCAGCGTGCAGCTGGGACAGCTCGTGCTCGCTCACTCCGTGCCGCTTCATCGAGGACATCACCTCGATGACGACGCGGGCACCCACGAGGCCGTACACGCCGTCCACCGACGACACCGAGCGGATGACCCGGTCCGGCAGCGGGACCGGCTCCTCACCGCGGCGGTACGGGGTCAGCACCAGCAGGTCGCCGCCGAACCAGTCCTTGATGCGCGCGGCCTCGTACGTCGTGCCGACCGCGAGGACGTCGGAGCCCAGCCGGGTGGCCTCCTCCGCCAGCCGCTCGTGCCCGAACCCGTAGCCGTTGCCCTTGCAGACCGGTACGAGGCCCGGGAACTGCTCCTGCACGTGCTTGTGGTGCGCCCGCCAGCGCGCGGTGTCGACGTAGAGCGTGAGCGCCATGGCCGGACCTGGAACCTTTCTCGTGGCTGCGGTGTATCAGAGGTGTGGAAGCTATCGACGGTGCAGCTATTGACGGTATCGAAGCAGGGCGCGCGGGGTCAGCGACGCGACATGTAGATGTCCAGCGCCTTGTGCAGCAGCTTGTTCAGCGGGAAGTCCCACTCGCCGAGGTACTCGGCGGCCTGCCCGCCGGTGCCGACCTTGAACTGGATCAGACCGAAGAGGTGGTCGGTCTCGTCCAGCGAGTCGGAGATGCCGCGCAGGTCGTAGACCGTGGCGCCGAGCGCGTAGGCGTCGCGCAGCATCCGCCACTGCATCGCGTTCGAGGGCCGGACCTCGCGGCCGATGTTGTCGGAGGCGCCGTAGGAGTACCAGACGTGGCCGCCGACGATGAGCATCGTCGCCGCCGACAGGTTCACCCCGTTGTGCCGCGCGAAGTACAGCCGCATGCGGTTGGGGTCCTCGGTGTTGAGGGCCGTCCACATGCGCTGGAAGTACGACAGGGGACGCGGCCGGAAGTGGTCGCGCACGGCCGTGATCTCGTAGAGACGCTGCCACTCCTCCAGGTCCTGGTAACCGCCCTGGACGACCTCGACGCCGGCCTTCTCGGCCTTCTTGATGTTGCGGCGCCACAGCTGGTTGAAGTTCTTGTGGACCTCTTCCAGCGAGCGGTTGGCCAGTGGCACCTGGAAGACATAGCGGGGCTGTACGTCGCCGAAGCCCGCCCCGCCGTCCTCACCCTGCTGCCAGCCCATACGGCGCAGCTTGTCGGCGACCTCGAAGGCACGCGGCTCGATGAAGTCGGCCTCGATGTCGCGCAGCCGCTTCACGTCCGGGTTCTGGATGCCCTGCTTGATGGAGCCCGCGTCCCAGCGTCGGATGATCACCGGCGGGCCCATCTTCACGGAGAAGGCGCCCTGCTGCTTCAGGTGCGCGAGCATCGGCTCCAGCCACTCGGTCAGGTTCGGCGAGAACCAGTTGATGACCGGACCCTCGGGCAGATAGGCGAGGTAGCGCTTGATCTTGGGCAGTTGGCGGTAGAGGACGAGACCCGCTCCGACCAACTGGCCGCTGCCGTCGAACCAGCCGAGGCTCTCCGAGCGCCACTCCGCCTTGACGTCAGCCCAGGCCGGGACCTGCATGTGGCTCGCCGACGGCAGGCTCTGGATGTACGCCAGATGCTGCTCGCGACTGATCGTCCTCAGGGTCAGGCTCATTCGGGGCGCTCCTCGGGCTGGTGTGTCCCCATGGGAACAGGGGCTCCGGCTCTAGCGCCGAAGCCTACTGCGCCCGGGGAGCGCCTCGACCGGGCGTACGAAAGCTCCGCCCCGGCGCCGGGCGCCTCCGGGGCGGTCGTGGGTGTTCTATGCGGTGTTGTGACGATGTCCGGTGGCCGGCCTCCCGGCCACCGGTTCGAGGAGGGCTGTCGCAGGCGTGTCAGACGCCGCCGAAGAGCCCGCCGTGTGCCATGCCGAGGAAGAAGCCGACTCCCGATGCGCCGAGGCCCACGATCAGGCCGAAGCGCTCACGGGTCGTCACCGAGATCCAGAGGCCGTAGGCACCGGCGGCGATGCCGATCAGACCGGTCCAGGAGCTGAGCAGGTGCAGGCTGTGGAACTGGGCCGTGACGAAGGACGTGATGCCGAGCACCAGGGTCACCACGAGGAGGGTGTCCTGGAGGGGATGGGCCTTTCCGTCCGTGGCGAAGAGGCCTCCGGCGGTGTTGGGTCGCAATGCCTGTGCCATAGGGCACCTCCTGCGAAAAGCGGCGCATCGTAGCGCCATACACACCTGATGTGTACAGATTGTGGCCGACGGCGGCCGGATTTCAACCGGAAGCCGGTGTGCAGGTACTGTGTACCGTCTGCACCGGTGTCTGCCCGACCTCGGGAGAACCGCAAGGTCACCCCCGATTGTCAGTGGCGGCCGATACCGTTGCGTACGCATCACGACCCTCCTGCCACGGAACGACCGTGGCCGCTGAGTCCAAAGGAGGTGGGTTCCACATGCGTCACTACGAGGTGATGGTCATCCTCGACCCCGATCTGGAGGAGCGCGCTGTCGCCCCCCTGATCGAGAACTTCCTCTCCGTCGTCCGTGAGGGCAACGGCAAGGTCGAGAAGGTCGACACCTGGGGCCGTCGTCGTCTCTCGTACGAGATCAAGAAGAAGCCCGAGGGCATCTACTCGGTCATCGACCTGCAGGCCGAGCCTGCGGTCGTCAAGGAGCTCGACCGCCAGATGAACCTGAACGAGTCGGTCCTCCGGACCAAGGTCCTCCGTCCCGAGACCCACTGAGCTCCGCTCAGCTGGTTTCGGGATTCGAGTAGCAAGCAGCCAGAGCAAACCCGCCGAGAGGTTCCCCCATGGCAGGCGAGACCGTCATCACGGTGGTCGGCAATCTTGTCGACGACCCCGAGCTGCGCTTCACCCCGTCCGGTGCGGCGGTCGCGAAGTTCCGTGTCGCGTCCACTCCCCGCACCTTCGACCGTCAGACGAACGAGTGGAAGGACGGCGAGAGCCTCTTCCTCACCTGCTCGGTCTGGCGTCAGGCGGCGGAGAACGTCGCCGAGTCGCTCCAGCGAGGCATGCGCGTCATCGTGCAGGGCCGGCTGAAGCAGCGGTCCTATGAGGACCGTGAGGGTGTCAAGCGCACGGTCTACGAACTGGACGTCGAGGAAGTCGGCGCCAGCCTGCGCAACGCCACGGCCAAGGTCACCAAGACCTCCGGTGGCGCTCGCGGTGGCCAGGGCGGTGGCGGCGGCCAGGCCGGCGGCGGCTGGGGCGGTGGCTCCGGCGGCGGTCAGCAGGGCGGCGGCGCTCCCGCCGACGACCCGTGGGCGACCGGCGCTCCCGCCGGTGGCAACCAGGGCGGCGGCGGCTGGGGTGGAAACTCCGGCAGCGGCGGCGGCGGCGGTGGCGGCGGCTACTCGGACGAGCCCCCCTTCTAGACCTTCGGGTCCAGGGGTGGGTCGTACCCCACACTTCTTGATCACACAGGAGATACACCATGGCGAAGCCGCCTGTGCGCAAGCCGAAGAAGAAGGTCTGCGCTTTCTGCAAGGACAAGGTCACGTACGTGGACTACAAGGACACGAACATGCTGCGGAAGTTCATTTCCGACCGCGGCAAGATCCGTGCCCGCCGCGTGACCGGCAACTGCACGCAGCACCAGCGTGACGTCGCCACGGCCGTGAAGAACAGCCGTGAGATGGCGCTGCTGCCCTACACGTCCACCGCGCGATAAGGGAAGGGTGACCGACACATGAAGATCATCCTCACCCACGAGGTCTCCGGCCTCGGTGCCGCGGGCGACGTCGTCGACGTCAAGGACGGTTACGCTCGCAACTACCTGATCCCGCGGAAGCTCGCTATCCGCTGGACCAAGGGTGGCGAGAAGGACGTCGAGCAGATCCGTCGCGCTCGCAAGATCCACGAGATCCAGACCATCGAGCAGGCCAACGCTGTGAAGGCCCAGCTCGAGGGTGTCAAGGTCCGCCTGGCCGTCCGCTCCGGCGACGCCGGTCGGCTCTTCGGCTCCGTCACCCCGGCCGACGTCGCTTCGGCGATCAAGGCTGCCGGTGGCCCCGAGGTCGACAAGCGCCGCATCGAGCTCGGCACGCCGATCAAGACCCTGGGCGCCCACGAGACGTCCGTGCGTCTGCACCCCGAGGTGGCCGCCAAGGTCAACATCGAGGTTGTCGCGGCCTGATCGCCGCACTCGGCTTGATGAGCTGAAAGAAGGGGCCGCACCCGGATGGGTGCGGCCCCTTCTTCGTGGGCCGGTCTCGCGAGCGCAGCTCGTACGACGCCGCGGGTTCGTTTCACGTGAAACACGCTGTTCCACGTGAAACCGTCAGCGGGTCGCTCCCGTGACGATCCAGCGGCCGGAGCGAGCCCGCAGCCAGAGCGTCAGCATGCGGACCGTCATCATCAGCGTCATGGCTGCCCAGACCCCGGTCAGGCCGCCGCCGATGACGGGGATCAGCAAAGCCACGGGGGCGAACACGGCCAGCGTGGCCACCATCGCCCAGGCGAGATAGGGGCCATCGCCGGCCCCCATCAGGACACCGTCCAGGACGAAGACCACGCCGCAGATCGGCTGGGAGAGCGCCACCACGAGCAGTGCGGGTAGCGCGGTGTCCTGGACGGCGCCGTCACTGGTGAACAGGGGCAGGAACAGCGGGCGGGCGGCCACCACGAGCAGTCCGAGGCCGATGCCGGAGGCGATACCCCACTCGACCATGCGACGGCATACGGCCCGGGCTCCTTCACTGTCACCAGCGCCCAGATACCGCCCGATGATCGCCTGTCCCGCAATGGCGATGGCGTCGAGCGCGAAGGCGAGCAGGCTCCACAGCGACAGGATGATCTGGTGGGCCGCGACATCGGTGTCTCCCAGCCGGGCGGCGACGGCCGTGGCGATCATCAGGATGGACCGCAGTGACAGTGTGCGGACGAGTAGCGGCACACCGGCGTGGGCGGAGGCGCGTATGCCCGCCGCGTCCGGGCGCAGGGAGGCCCCGTGTGCGCGGGCTCCGCGAATGACGACCAAGAGGTAGACGGCTGCCATCCCGCACTGCGCCAGGACGGTTCCCCAGGCCGAACCGGCGATGCCGAGGCCGGCGCCGTAGACCAGGCCGACGTTGAGCAGAGCGTTGGCGATGAAGCCACCGACGGCCACATAGAGGGGTGTGCGGGTGTTCTGGAGCCCCCGCAGCACTCCGGTGGCAGCGAGGACGACCAGCATCGCGGGGATGCCGAGCGCCGAGATACGCAGATAGGTGGTCGCGTACGGGGAGGCTGTGTCGGAGGCGCCGAAGAGTTCGACGAGGAACGGTGCCGTGGGCAGGACGAGCGCTACGACGGCGGCGCCCAGGAGAAGTGCCAGCCAGATGCCGTCCATGCCTTGGCGGATGGCCGACGGCAGATCACCGGCGCCGACGCGGCGGGCGACGGCCGCCGTGGTGGCATAGGCGAGGAAGACGAACACGCTGACGGCTGTCACGAGGAGGGCCGACGCGACACCGAGTCCGGCGAGCTGCACGGTGCCGAGATGGCCGACGATCGCACTGTCGGCCATGACGAAGAGGGGCTCGGCGACCAGTGCGCCGAAGGCTGGGACGGCCAGGGCGACGATCTCTCGATCGTGCTGTCGGCGGGCAGCCTTGGGAGACGCGGGGGCCTGTGTCATGGCCATCAATGTAATCGTCCACAGGTAAGTGATGCAATCTCATTGCGACCCTTACTGACCGCCTGGTGCTGTGAGTCGTCGCGCACCGTTCGAAGGGAACTTGGCCCGACCGGCAAACTTTTTCTTCTGCACAGCCGGTGGACGGCAAATGACCAGGTCAGCGCTGTGGTGTGGGGAAGGTCGCAGGCTTGTTCACAGGGCTGTCCACCGTATCGTGCACAGGTTTCGCGGAGTTCTCCACAGCATCTGGGCCGTCGTCCACATGGCCTGTGGATAACCAGATTGGCTGACGCCCCCCGCACCTCTACCGTGGTCCGGCGCCCCCTCCGTCCGACGGCTGGAAAACCGCCGCAAACCCGACGTGACACAACCGGAGGTGGGGCTCTCGATTGTCAGAGGCGTGCCGTAGAACTGAGGGCATGCGAGGTCCGCTCGGCGGACGGGAGGAGGTGGCTCGGTGAGTATTTCCGAGCCCTTGGACGACCCCTGGGCCGACAGCGGTCCCAGTGATCGTCTTCCAGCCTCCCGGCGCCGCGGTGACAGCATCCGTGTCCGTGACGAGCAGCATGACCGAGGCAGGGACAGCGGGGAGTGGGACGGCGGAGGAGCCACCTTCGAGCGTGTCCCGCCCCAGGATCTCGACGCCGAGCAGTCCGTCCTCGGCGGCATGCTGCTGTCGAAGGACGCGATCGCCGACGTCGTCGAGGTCATCAAGGGTCACGACTTCTACAAGCCCGCACACGAGACGATCTTCCAGGCGATCCTCGACGTCTATGCGAAGGGCGAGCCGGCCGACCCGATCACCATCGCCGCGGAGCTCACCAAGCGCGGCGAGATCAACAAGGTCGGCGGTGCGGCCTATCTGCACACCCTCGTGCAGACGGTGCCGACGGCGGCGAACGCCGAGTACTACGCGGAGATCGTCCACGAACGGGCCGTCCTGCGCCGCCTGGTCGAGGCCGGGACCCGCATCACGCAGATGGGATACGCGGCCGACGACGACGTCGACGAGATCGTCAACCGCGCCCAGGCGGAGATCTACGCGGTCACCGAGCAGCGCACCAGCGAGGACTACCTACCGCTCGGCGACATCATGGAGGGCGCCCTCGACGAGATCGAGGCGATCGGCTCCCGAACCGGCGAGATGACCGGCGTCCCCACGGGATTCACCGACCTCGACTCGCTCACCAACGGACTCCACCCAGGTCAGATGGTCGTCATCGCGGCCCGCCCCGCCATGGGCAAGTCCACGCTCGCGCTCGACTTCGCCCGGGCGGCGTCGATCAAGCACAACCTGGCGAGCGTCATCTTCTCCCTGGAGATGGGGCGCAACGAGATCGCGATGCGTCTGCTCTCGGCCGAGGCTCGCGTGGCCCTGCACCACATGCGCTCCGGCACGATGACGGACGAGGACTGGACGCGGCTGGCCCGCCGGATGCCCGAGGTATCGGCGGCTCCGCTCTATATCGACGACTCCCCGAACCTGTCGATGATGGAGATCCGCGCGAAGTGCCGTCGCCTGAAACAGCGCAACGACATCAAGCTCGTGATCATCGACTATCTCCAGCTGATGCAGTCCGGCGGCTCCAAGCGGTCCGAGAGCCGTCAGCAGGAGGTCTCGGACATGTCCCGTAACCTCAAGCTGCTCGCCAAGGAGCTCGAGGTCCCGGTCATCGCCCTCTCGCAGCTCAACCGTGGTCCCGAGCAGCGCACCGACAAGAAGCCGATGGTGTCCGACCTGCGTGAGTCCGGCTCCATCGAGCAGGACGCCGACATGGTCATCCTGCTGCACCGCGAGGACGCCTACGAGAAGGAGTCGCCCCGCGCCGGCGAGGCCGACATCATCGTGGGCAAGCACCGTAACGGCCCGACGGCGACGATCACCGTGGCGTTCCAGGGACACTACTCACGCTTCGTGGACATGGCGCAGACCTGACGGGACGCCCGCCGTCGCCTCCGGTGCCGGCAGAAGGGGCGGCCGAGGACCGGTCGGGGCGAATGCGCTCGACCTGGGCCCGGTCGGCGGGGTGGACTGGGGGCATGACGACATCCCAGGAAGAGCTCCTGCCCGCCACGCGGCGTGCGCTGTTGCACCGGATTGCCGTGGCCCAGGCCGAAGGGCGGGCGCCCTCGTTGGTCGCGGCGGTCGTCCGGGGTGGCCGGGCGGTGTGGCACGGCTCGCGCACCTCCGTCGACGGCCACGGCCCGGACGAGAACGTGCAGTACCGGATCGGCTCGATCACCAAGACGTTCACGGCGGTGCTCGTGCTGCGCCTGCGGGACGAGGGCCTGCTCGACCTGAGTGACCCGCTGGAGAAGCATCTGCCGGGTACCGGTGCGGGGGAGGCCACGATCGCCCAACTGCTCGCGCACAGCAGCGGGCTGGCGGCCGAGTCGCCCGGGCCGTGGTGGGAGCGAACCTCCGGGGCGCTGCGGCCCGAGCTAGCCGACGTCCTGGGCGAGCAGCCGTTCCTGCATCCGTCGGGTCGCCGGTTCCATTACTCGAACCCCGGCTACACCGTGCTGGGGGCGCTGGTCGAGAGGCTGCGTGGGGGGCCCTGGGAGGACGTGCTGCGCAGGGAAGTGCTCGAACCCCTCGGCCTCTCGCGCACCACCACCCGGCCACAGGCCCCGCACGCCGGCGGCTGGGCCGTGCACCCCTGGGCCGATGTGATGCTGCCCGAACCGGTGGAGGACCTGGGCAGGATGGCTCCCGCAGGTCAGCTGTGGTCGACGACCGGCGACCTGGCACGGTTCGCCGTCTTCCTGGCCCGCGGGGACGAACGGGTCCTCAGCGCCGACACCTTGCGGGAGATGAGAACGCCCGCGGCCCCGCACGAGACGGCGGATGTGGCGAGCGGTTACGCCTACTGTCTCGGCCTGGAGACCCGGCACCAGGACGGCAGGACGCTCGTCGGGCACACGGGGTCCCTGCCGGGCTTTCTCGCCTGTCTCACCATGAGCGTGGACGACGATGTGGCGGCGGTGGTCCTCGCCAACTGCACGTCCGGCCCACTGCCGTTCACGGTCGCCGCGGACCTCGTCCGTATCGTCGCCGAGGCCGAGCCGCGCATTCCCGAGCCCTGGCGCCCGATGCCCGATGTCGAGCCGGCGGTGCTGGAGCTGGCGGGGCCCTGGTACTGGGGCACCCATGCCTTCGCCCTGCGTCTTACCGCGGACGGGATGGTGGTGCTGGAGCCGCTGTCGGGGAAGGGGCGTGGCTCGCGCTTCCGGTCCAACGGGGACGGCACCTGGACGGGGCTGGAGGGCTACTACGCGGGCGAGCGCCTGAAGGCCGTACGGCGGCCGGACGGCACCGTGGACCACCTGGACCTCGGGTCCTTCGTCTTCACGCGGCAGCCGTACGACGAGGGGGCGGCCGTGCCGGGTGGTGTGGACCCCAAGGGCTGGCGGGGGATCGGGAGCGTCTGACGGACGAGCGAAGCGCCTGTTTCACGTGAAACAGGCGCTTTTCGTTGTGCGGTCCACCGCACGGGTACGAGTTCGAGCCGTCAGAGCTGGAGCTTGAAGCCTGTGTGCGAGGCGGTGAAACCCAGACGCTCGTAGAAGCGGTGCGCGTCCGTGCGGGTCTTGTCGGACGTCAGTTGCACCAGATGGCAGTCCTGACGCCGGGACTCGTCCACCGCCCACTCGATGAGCCGGCTTCCGAGACCGCTCCCGCGTTCGTCGGCATGGATGCGGACACCCTCGATGATCGACCTCGTCGCACCGCGACGCGACAGTCCCGGAACGATCGTGAGCTGGAGTGTGCCGACGACGCGGCCTTCGCGGACGGCGACGACCACATGCTGGTGAGGATCGCCTTGGAGGCGCTCCAGGGCAGCCAGATAGGGGGTCAGATCGTCCGGTGACTCGCGCTGAGCGCCCAGCGGATCGTCGGCGAGCATGGCGACGATGGCCGGGACGTCGTCGGCGACGGCGGGGCGTATCTCAAGATCTCCCATGCTCGCACCCTATGCGGGGGACGGAAGCGACTCCACCACGCGGACGAGGGGGGCGAGTTCGGGGTTGCGGGCGGCGTCGTCGAGTGCTTCGCGCAGGGCTGTGTCGTGGGTGGGGCGGGCCTGGCCGAGGAGGCGGAGTCCGGGGTCGGTGACGTCGGTGTAGATGCCGCGCCGGTCGGTGGGGCAGAGGTAGCGGGAGAGCAGGCCGCGGTCCTCGAGGCGGGTGACGAGGCGGGTGGTGGCGCTCTGGCTGAGGGCGACGGCGTCGGCGACCTGTTTCATCTGCAGGTGGCCGCCTTCGCCGCTGTGCTGGCGGCTGAGGGCGTCGAGCAGGGAGTACTCGCGGACGCTGAGGTCGTGGTGGCTCTGCAGGGCGCGTTCGATGTGGGCCTCGATCCTGCCGTGCAGCAGGGAGAGGGCGCCCCAGCCCTGCGTGAGGGCGGTGAGTGCGGGATCCGTCGCTGTCATGGCATGTCCTCTGTCCCGGGGTGGGCTGCAACCAGAGTAGAGCAAGAGCGCAATAGTCCGCGCTTGCAAGTAAAGCGCGTCTGCAAGTATTGTCCTCACTCGTAAAGCGCACCTGCAATCGTTTGGGAAGGTACCCCTTCATGCCTCTCGCGCTTCTGGCCCTCGCGATCGGGGCCTTCGGCATCGGGACGACCGAATTCGTGATCATGGGCTTGCTTCCCGAGGTCGCGGGTGACTTCGGGGTCTCCATCCCCACGGCCGGACTGCTGGTGACCGGCTACGCCCTGGGCGTGGTCCTCGGCGCCCCGCTGATGACCGTGCTCGGCACCAAGGTCTCCCGCAAGCGGATGCTGATGCTGCTGATGGGACTGTTCGTCCTCGGCAACCTGCTCTCCGCGGTCGCACCGTCCTTCTCGGTCATGCTGATCGGCCGCGTGGTCGCCTCGCTCGCCCATGGCGCCTTCTTCGGCATCGGCTCGGTCGTCGCGGCCGATCTGGTCGCCCCCGACAAGAAGGCCGGCGCCATCGCGATGATGTTCACCGGTCTGACGGTCGCCAATGTCGTCGGCGTCCCGCTGGGCACGTTCGTCGGACAGGCCGCGGGCTGGCGGATCACCTTCACCCTCGTGGCCGCGCTCGGGCTGATCGGCCTCGCCGGTATCGCCAAGCTGGTCCCCGACATGCCCAAGGCGCAGGACGTACGCCTGCGCCACGAACTGGCCGCCTTCAAGAACGCCCAGGTGCTGCTCGCCATGGCGATGACGGTGCTCGGCTTCGGCGGCGTCTTCGCGGCCATCACCTACATCGCGCCGATGATGACCCATGTCGCCGGCTTCGCCGACGGCTCCGTGACCTGGCTGCTGGTCCTGTTCGGGCTCGGCATGGTCGGCGGCAACCTGATCGGCGGCAAGTACGCCGACCGTGCGCTGATGCCGATGCTGTACGTGTCCCTGGGCGCGCTCGCCGTCGTGCTCGCCGTGTTCACGGTCACCGCGCACAACAAGATCCTCGCGGCCATCAGCATCGCGCTGATCGGCGCCCTGGGCTTCGCCACCGTGCCCCCGCTGCAGAAGCGCGTCCTCGACCAGGCGCACGGCGCCCCGACGCTGGCGTCGGCCGTGAACATCGGCGCCTTCAACCTCGGCAACGCCCTCTCCGCCTGGCTCGGCGGCATCGTGATCGCCGCCGGCTTCGGCTACACGGCCCCGAACTGGGTCGGCGCCGCCCTCGCCACGGCCGCGCTGCTGCTCGCGTTCTTCTCTGCGGCGCTGGAGCGCCGCGGCGGGACGTCCGCGGGCAGCGCCGTCACGAGCCGCCCTGCTCCCGTCGAGGCCGAAGCCGTCGCCCACCCCTGAGCCGATCCGTGCGCGGGGTCAGGGCCGCCCCGCGCACTCGGCCACCCGACTCTCCCCTCAGTACCGCACCACAAGGAGAAGCCATGACCACCGCGACCGCGGTCACCCCCCTGACCAGTCAGGACGCCGACGCACTCGTCCTCGCCGCCCAGCGCGCCGCCGTGGCCGCCGGAGTGCCGGTCAGCGTCACCGTCCTGGACGCCGGAGGGCACCTGCTCGCTTTCCGCCGCGACGACCGCGCCGTGCTGATCTCCGGCGAGACCAGCACCCGCAAGGCCTACACGGCGCTTCAGCTGGGCACCCCCACCGCCGATCTCGTGGACGCCGTCCAGCCCGGCGGTCTCTTCCACACGCTGCCGACCGCGCTGGACCGGCCGCTGCTGTTCATCGCGGGCGGCCTGCCGATCCACCGTGACGGCCGGCTGATCGGTGCGATCGGTGTCGGCGGCGGTGCGCCCGAGCAGGACCACGGGTTCGCGGCCACGGCCGTCGACTCCGTCCTCTGAGGGCACACCCGCCACACGGACGGACGAAGCGCCGGTTCCCGACGGGGGACCGGCGCTTCGGCGTGCGGGACGCGGCGGTGACGCCTCAGCCGGCGGCCACCGTCAGCGGGGCGAACCGCCGGCTCCAGTCGCCCGGCAGCTCCGGGATGCCGTACGTCATGACCGCGTTGAAAGCCACGGAGCCCAGACCGTGCCGCTTCAGCCAGGCCAGCAGCTCCTCATGGCGCACGTCGATGTCGGTGCGCAGGGGCCGGTCGGTGTGGGTGGCGAGGGACGCGACCAGTGCCTGGGCCGTCTCCGTGTCCCGGGCGATCAGAGGGCCCACCACGTGTGTGGCCATGTTCGGCCAAGCGCCCGCGTACCCGATGATCCGGCCGCCGTCCTCGGCGACCCGCAGCTGGTCGGTGAAGGCGGGCAGCCGCGTGATGATGTGGGTGCGATCCATCCCGAACACCTCCTCGTCCAGGCGGATGATCGCCGGAAGGTCCTCGGCGGTCGCCGCACGGGTGGAGACCGAGGGCCGGAAGCCGCCCGGGACGAAGTGCCCGCTCACCATCTCCGCCCTGGCGGTGGTCTTGAAGCCGAGCTCCTCGTACAGGGGCCGGCCGTTCGGGGTGGCGTGCAAGGTCAGCGGCGTCGTGCCCATCGCGGAGACGACGTGGCGCATCAGGCGCCGGCCGACGCCCTGGCGGGCGTACCGCTCGGCGACCAGCACCATGCCGATGGCCCCCAGGCCGGGCCGCTCCCGCGGCCCGTACTCGGTGACGGCGCAGGCGCTGACGAGTCCGCCGTCGGGTGCGTCGATGCCGTATCCACGGCCGGCGGTCAGCAGCAGCCCCCACTTGTGTTCCTCGCGGGGCCTGCCCCGGTCCTGGGACAGGTCGGCACAGGCGACCAGATCGCGGTGGGTGAGACGGCGGATGGGGAGAGCGGCGAGGGTAGGTGTCGGCACGCAGGTCAGGCTGTCCGACGAGTGCCCTGGTCGTCCACCTGTTTCGGGGGAGACGAACGCGCTTCCGGCCATGCCTTCGAGGATCGGCATGACAGGGGTGACGGCGCAGGAGGTTTCACGTGAAACGCGGACGAACGGCGGCTGATCGACCGGGTTACGTCAGCCCAGATCAGGAGCGTGCAGGGCGCGCACGCCCTCGATGTTCCCGTCGAGGTAGTGCCGCAGCGACAGCGGTACCAGGTGCACGGACGCGATCCCGACCCGGTTGAACGGCACCCGCACGATCTCGTACTCGCCGATGGGCTCGTCCATCTCGGGACCGTGCCGCAGGGAGGGGTCCATGGACTCCAGATGGCAGACGAAGAAGTGCTGGACCTTCACTCCAGTCGACGCCTCGTCCTGGCCGATGTGCTCGACGGTGTCGACGAAGCAGGGGACCACATCGATGATCTTGGCGCCCAGTTCCTCGTACACCTCGCGGTGCAGCGCGTCGACGACGGTGGAGTCCGTTGGTTCGACGCCGCCGCCGGGCGTGAGCCAGTAGGGATCCATGCCCGGCTTGGTGCGCTTGATCAGGACCAGATCGTCGCCGTCCAGAAGGACGGCGCGTGCGGTGCGCTTGACCACGGGTCGGACGGTCATGGAGGGAATGTGGCCCGGCTGGTTCCACGTGAAACATCGCATCCCGTCACCGCGCGAGCCCATCGGGTGACGGTCGCAAAACCCCTGCTCAGGCCCAGTCCGCCGCCGCCCGCAGCAGCCACTCGTGAGCCCGTGCGATATGCGGCATCGCCAGGGTGCCGGTACGGACCGCCAGGAAGTACGTCCGCAGGGGCGGAACCGGCGGATCGTGCAGGGCGACGACCTCGCCATGGTCGAGGGCGTCCCCGCACAGATACCGCGGCAGCACCGCCAGCCCCGCCCCCGCGACCGCACAGGCGAGAACCGCGCGCAGATCGGGGACGATCACGGTGCCGGGTGCCGCGGGGCGTGAGTCGAACACGGAGGCCCAGTAGCGGGAGACGAACGGCAGGGACTCGTGCACCTCCACCACGGGGACGTCTTCCAGGGCGTGCGCCCCCTTGTGGTGGAGATGGCCCGCGCCGATCCGCTCGATCCAGTGGGGAGCCGCGACCAGGACGTGCTCCTCGTCGCAGAGCGCAGTCGCCGTCAGCAGAGCGCCCCGCGGACGGGCCGTGGTGATGGCCAGATCATGATGTCCGGCGGCCAGCCCTTCGAGGGTCTCCTCCGCGGTGCCGAAGGAGGCGCGCAGCGCGAAGCCCTGGGTGTCCTCGCCCGTCAGACCGGTGAGTGCGGGCAGTGCGCGCTCGGCGGTGAACTCGGGAGGGCCGGCGAGATGCAGCGAGCGTAAGGAGGACTCGTCGTCGAGGCCGGTCTCGGTGATCTCGACCAGGGCGTCGAGATGGGGGGCGGCCTTGTGGGCGAGCTCGTCGCCGATGGTCGTCGGGGTGACACCTCGCGCCTGCCGGAGGAACAGGGGCCGCCCCAACTGTCGTTCCAGTGTCCGGATCTGCGAGGTCACGGCCGGCTGGGACAGACCCAGCAGCGCCGCGGCTCGGGTGAAGGAACCGGCCCGGTGCACGGTCACAAAAGTGCGCAGCAAGGCCAGATCCATGCCACCGTCCTCCCCTTCCCCGCCCTTCTCCCCACCCTCAGGGCAGGGCCCCACTATAAATATGTCGATAGGTCGCTGTCGCTACTGTGATTGGACACTGACACACAGTCAACTAGCCTTGTTCGCGCGGTTCTTCGCGCGCAGAACCGGGGGCGGTCCGAGCCACGAGGGGGGAGGCTCGGACCGCCCGTCCCTCCCCGACGGCTCCCGGCGCCGGTCACCGCGCCGATTCGTCCAGGGCTCGCAGCACATCCGCCACCAGGTCCTCCGTGTCCTCGGCGCCGACCGACATCCGGATGAAGCCCTCCGGCACGTCGTCCCCGCCCCAGCGGCCACGCCGCTCGGCCGTGGAGCGCACCCCGCCGAAGCTGGTGGCGTCGTCGACGAGCCGCAGCGCCTCCAGGAAACGCTCGGCACGCGTGCGCGTGGGCAGCGTGAAGGACACGACGCAGCCGAAGCGCCGCATCTGCCGGGCGGCGACGGCGTGCGACGGGTCCTTGGGCAGCCCCGGGTACCGCACCGCGAGATCCTCCGGCCAGTCCCGCAGGGCCTCGGCGACGGCCAGGGCACTGGCGTTCTGCCGCTCCACCCGCAACTGGAGCGTGGCCAGGGAGCGATGCGCGAGCCACGCCTCCATCGGACCCGGGATCGCGCCGACGATCTTGCGCCAGCGCCGTACGGCCGCCATGGCCTCAGGGTCGCGGCCGGTGACATAGCCCAGCAGCACATCACCGTGGCCGGTCAGCTGCTTGGTGCCGCTGGCCACCGAGAAGTCGGCGCCCAGCTCCAGCGGCCGCTGCCCGAGCGGTGTGGCGAGGGTGTTGTCGACGGCGACGAGTGCCCCGCGCGCGTGCGCCTCCTCGACGAGGCGCCGGACGTCGCACACGTCGAGACCGGGGTTGGAAGGCGTCTCGATCCACAGCAGCCTGGCGCCGTCGAGGACACCGAGCTGGGCGTCGCCGCCGGTCGGCGCCGTGCGCACCTCGATGCCGTACGCCTCCAGTTGCTCGCGCACCAGGGGGAGCGCCTGGTAGCCGTCGCTGGGCAGGACGACGGCTTCGCCGGACCGCAGCTGGGAGAAGAGCACCGAGGAGATGGCGGCCATGCCGGACGCGAACACGAGCGTCTCGACGTCGCTCTCCCCCGGCGCCTCCAGGCCGCCGATGGCCCGCTCCAGGTGCGTCCAGGTCGGGTTCTCGTCCCGGCCGTAGGTGTACGGACCCGTGGGCTCGCCCGGCAGGTGGAAGTGGGCGGCGAAGACCGGTCCCGGCAGGGTCGGCTCGTACTTGACCGGTTCCGGCAGCCCGGCCCGCACCGCGCGCGTGCCGTCTCCCGCTCCGGGAACCGGTGCCTGCCCCTGCGTACCGCTCATGCCGTCCTGCCCTCCACCTCTTCGCGGACCGCTGTGAGCAGGCCCGTACTCGCCGACTCCACCATGGTGAGGCATTCCTCGAAGCCGTCCCGGTCACCGTAGTAGGGGTCGGGAACGTCGAGGTCCTCGCCGGCGGCGGGGTCGTAGGAACGCAGCAGCCGGACCTTCGCCGCGTCGTCCGCCGTCGGGGCGAGTCGGCGCAGCGCTTTCCTGTGACCGGCGTCGAGGGCGACCACGAGGTCGACGCGTTCGAACCAGGAGGTCCGGAACTGCCGGGCGGTGTGCTCGCTGTCGTAGCCGTGCTCCTCGAGGACGGAGACGGTGCGCGGGTCGGCCGGGTCGCCCTCGTGCCAGCCGCCGGTGCCGGCGCTGTCGACCTCGACCAGACCGTCCAGCCCGGCCTCTTGGATCCGGGCGCGGAAGACGGACGCGGCCATCGGGGAGCGGCAGATGTTGCCGGTGCAGACGAAGCAGACGCGGTAGGTCATGGGGCGCTCAGTCACCGTCGGGCAGGACGACGTTCAGCGCCCAGGAGACGATCGAGATGATCAGAGCGCCCAGGACGGCCGTCCAGAAGCCCTCGACGTGGAAGCTCAGGTCGACCTTGTCGGCGAGCCACGAGGTCAGCAGCAGCATCAGGGCGTTGACGACGAGAGTGAACAGGCCCAGCGTCAGGATGAGAAGCGGCAGGCTGAGAAGCTTCACGACCGGCTTCGCGACGACGTTGACCAGGCCGAAGATCAGCGCGACGAGCAGCAGGGTGGCGATCTCCTTGCCCGTGCTGTCGCCGGTCAGGGTGATGTTGTCTATCAGCCAGACCGCCACTGCCAGGGCGCCCGCGTTGGCGATCGTCTTGACTACGAAATTCTTCATGTGTCTGATCGTGGCAGACGAGATCGGCGAAAAGCACTGACGAGGGCGGATGACTGCGATGAAGGCCTTCCGGCTGGACGAACTGGAAGCGGAGCGTGCCGCCAACGACGGTGCCTACCTGCAGTTTCTGCGCGAGCGGAACATGTCGGTGGGGCTGTACGCGATCGACGCGGGCGCGCACGATCCACAACAGCCGCACGACCAGGACGAGGTCTACTTCGTCGTGAGCGGTCGCGCACAGATCACCGTCGGCCTGGAGACCACCCACGTGGCACGGGGAAGCGTCGTCTACGTCCCGGCCGGGGTCGCCCACAAGTTCCACCACATCAGCGAGGACCTGAGGGTGCTCGTGGTGTTCTCTCCCCCGGAGAGCTGACCTCGCGTCTCGGGGTTCCCTAGGGGTTCGATCAGGGGAGGACAAGGGCTGCGAGGTCCCCGCCGGACCACCTCCCGGTCCTAGCATCGAGTGCAGGGAATCAGCAGATTCGACAGTCAGGACCCGCACTGGACGGGCGGAGAGGTAAGGACGAGGGCGATGCGTGAGATCTTCGCGGGACTGCCGTGGTGGGTGAAGTGGATCGCGGTGCCGGTCATCGCCCTGGTGGTGTTCGGCGGGCTGATAGCCAGCGTCGTCGGCTTCGTGATCGGACTGCTCTTCAAGCTGCTGGTCTTCGTGGCCCTGGTCGGCGGACTGATCTATGTCGTCAGGAAGTTCACGTCGAGCTCGTCGTCGCGCAGCGACTGGTGACCTTCACGGGGGGCCGGTGGGCGGTAACAGGAACCACCGGTTCCCTCGGGCGAGGGAAGTTTTCCCGGCCGTGCGGCCGTCAGGGGTGACGGGCCAATAGGCTCCGTGAATCGCGGGGTCGCCCCCGCGAGCGGCGTGCACCCCTCCCGTGTTCCCCCGCACGGGCTTCCCCTCGCCCTTCGGGAGTGACCTTGGCCACGGTTGACACCGCACCCCCCTCACCGACCCTCCACCCCCTGGAGCAACCGCGCTCCTCCGTGCCCCAGGTCCCGCGGCAGGCGTCACCGGCGTCCGAGGCGGCCCCGGCCTCCCCCGAGCAGCCGCCGTCCGCGACTCTCATCGGATCGGTGCAGCGCGCCATGCGGCTGCTGGAGTGCGTCGCGGGTCACGCGTACGGCGCTCCCGCCAAGCAACTGGCCCGGGAGACGGGGCTCGCGCTGCCCACGGCCTACCACCTGCTGCGCACGCTGGTGCACGAGGGCTATCTCCGCCGCGACAAGGGGCTGTTCTTCCTCGGTGACGCCGCCGTGCGGCTGAGCAGCAGCAGCGCCCAGCAGAAACGTCGCAGCACCATGGTCGACGCACTCGCTCAATGGCGTGACGCGATCGGTGCCCCGGTTTACTACGCCCAGTACCGCGACGGCGAGATCGAGGTCATGTGCGTCTCCGACACCCCGGGCAATCCGGCGGTGCACGAGTGGGCCGACTTCCGTGAGACCGGCCATGCCCACGCCGTCGGCAAGTGCCTGCTCTCCCAACTGGACGAGGAGGCCCGCCGGGACCATCTGGACCGGTATCCCGTGCGGGCCATCACGCCCTACACGGTCGCGGACAGCCACAGCCTGCTACGACGTCTGGACCAGGCCGGGCACATGGCCCCCGTGACCGAACGTCAGGAGTACGCGCTGGGCACGGTGTGCGCGGCCATCCCGATCACGGTGGGCACGACGGCCGCGACGATGGCCCTGTCCCTCCCCCTCCACCAGGCCGACCGGCTGCACTCGGCGGTGCGCCAGCTGCAGGTCGAGATCGGCCGGCTCCTGGGGTCACTCGCGCTCTCTATCAGCATCTGAAAACTCACTCCTTGTGATCTCTCGTGTACGTTCAGCAAGATTCCACCAGTGTCGGGGTCCGTCCCGGCCAGTCGAAGGCAACCGGCGGGGTAGGCGATGCGCGAGTCCGTACAGGCAGAGGTCATGATGAGCTTTCTCGTCTCGGAGGAGCTCTCCTTCCGCATCCCGGTGGAACTGCGCTACGAGACCTGTGATCCCTATGCCGTGCGCCTGACGTTCCATCTGCCCGGTGATGCCCCGGTCACCTGGGCCTTCGGTCGCGAGCTGCTGGTCGACGGCGTGGGCACGCCCTGCGGCGAGGGCGATGTACGGGTCTCGCCGGCCGGCTCCGACACCTTGGGCGACGTGCTGATCCGGCTCCAGGTCGGCCCGGACCAGGCGCTGTTCCGCTCCTCCGTCGCACCGCTCGTGGCGTTCCTGGACCGCACCGACAAGCTGGTGCCGCTCGGGCAGGAGGGGGCGCTCGCCGGCTTCGACGCGTATCTCGACGAGGCCCTGGACCGCATCCTCGCGGAGGAGCAGAGCGCGGGCTGAGGCGTCACGACGGCCGGGGGCGGGAGTGGCGTAACGCTTCAGCGGAGGTCGGGGGCGGCTCAGAGGCCCTGCCTCACCGCTTGCGCCGCCGCCCCCGCCCACCCCGCCCCGTGGCCGGTGCGGGGCCCGCCACGGCCGGACGGGCCCCCACGGGCGCCGTGCCGGGCTCGGGCCGGTCGGCCGACACCACCAGGGCCGCCAGGGCCGTCGTCACCGGCACGGAGGCGACGAGGCCGATGGAGCCCACCAGCGTCCGCACGATCTCCTCCGCCACCAGCTCGCTGTTGGCGACCGTGCCGACGCCGCTCTGGGCGATGGAGAAGAGCAGCAGCAGGGGCAGCGCGGCGCCCGCGTAGGCGAGGACGAGCGTGTTGACGACCGACGCGATGTGGTCGCGCCCGATGCGGATGCCCGCCCGGTACAGCCCGCGCCAGCCCATCGTCGGATTGGCCTCGTGCAGCTCCCAGACCGCGGACGTCTGGGTGACCGTCACGTCGTCGAGCACACCGAGCGAGCCGATGATGATCCCGGCCAGCAGCAGACCGCTCATGTCGATCGACGGGTACAGGCCGTGGATGAGGCCTGTGCTGTCGTCGGTGTTGCCGGTGAGCGCTGCCCAGTCGATGAACACCGAGCCCAGGAGCCCGATCAGCAGAAGCGAGGTGAGCGTGCCGAGGACCGCGACCGACGTACGTGCCGACGGGCCGTGACACAGGTAGAGCGCGATCAGCATGATGGCGCTCGCCCCCACCACCGCGACGACCAGCGGGTTCGAGCCCTGAAGGATCGCCGGCAGGATGAAGAAGTTGAGCAGCAGGAAGCTGATCGCCAGTGATACCAGGGCCATGACGCCCCGCAGCCGCCCGACGAGCACGACGGCGACGGCGAAGATCCCGGCGAGCGCCGAGAGCGGGACGCGCCGGTTGACGTCGGCGACGGCGTACTGGAGGTCCTTGGGGGCAGAGGGCTCGTAGGCGACCACGACCTCCTGACCTTCGCTCAACTGCCGTGACTGGTCGGGCTGGACGATCTCCGTGAACGTACGGCCCTTGTCCTTCCCCGTGTCGACGCGGATCGTCGCCTTCTTGCAGGTACCGCTCTCCTCCCGCGCCGCGGAGAAGCCCTCGCCGGTGGAGGAGCCTTCCGCGGCGGCGGTGTCCGCGGGCGGCGGGGCTCCGCCGGCGCCCACCTCCTTGCAGCTCAGCTCGACCACCTTCGTGACCGTGGCCTGCTGGGTCTGCCGGTCGAAGCCGACCCCGGTGCGCTCGTGCGCCGGGGCACCGCCCGGCCAGAGCACCGCGAGGCCGACCACCACGGCCGCGGCGAACGGGATCAGGACGGCCGCGATGACCTTGCGCAGATGCCGGGAGACAGGAGCGGCCGGACCGTGGGAATGGCTGTGGGAGTGCCCGTGCCCGGATCCATGCCCGTGTTCGTGCCCGCTGTCGGGCCCGTCCCCGGGCGCTCCCGAACCCCGCCGCTCGTCACGGTCGTTGTGCCGCGCGGGGCCGTTTCCCGGGCCTTGGCCGCGGCGCGGTTCGCGCGGCGGGTACGGAGGTTCATGCATCGTGGTCACCGATCGATCATCGCAAGAACGGAGAGGGCCCTCTGTTCAGCGCGCCCGAACTGGCGCTAGCGTGGAACCACCTTTGTACACGCGGGAGCTCGGAGCACCGGGCTGAGAGGGCGCTGACCTCCGTCCCAGCGATGTTTCACATGAAACATCACTCGTCACGAGTGACGTTCCACATGAAACGTCGGCAGACGGATACCGCTGCGTCGACCGCCGAACCTGTTACCGGGTAATGCCGGCGTAGGGAGTAGGTCTCATGACCATCAAGGACGCGCGCACGCCTGCCTCGAACCAGGACGAATCGCCCCTGCAGGGCGAAGTCTCCGCAGAGGCCGGGAAGTCCATCGGCTGGCACAAGGCGTACACCGAGGGCTCACGCCCCGATCTGCGGGTGCCGGTCCGCCAGGTGCACCTCACCAACGGGCAGTCGGTCCCGCTGTACGACACGTCGGGCCCGTACACCGATCCAGCCGCCGAGACCGACGTCCGCCGCGGGCTGCCCCCGCTGCGGGAGAACTGGATCGTCACCCGCGGGGACACCGAGGAGTACGCGGGCCGGCCCGTCCGGCCCGAGGACGACGGCATCAAGCACACAGCGCCGCGAGGGGGTCTGCGCAACCTCGACGCGGTGTTCCCGGGACGGCCGCGTCAGCCCCGGCGCGGCCGCGACGGACAGGCGGTCACCCAGCTCGCGTACGCCCGCCGCGGGGAGATCACCCCCGAGATGGAGTTCGTGGCGATCCGGGAGAACGTCGACCCCGAGGTGGTCCGTGCGGAGATCGCCGCGGGGCGGGCGGTCCTGCCCGCCAACGTCAACCACCCGGAGATCGAGCCGATGATCATCGGCAAGCGGTTCCTGGTGAAGGTCAACGCCAACATCGGCAACTCCGCCGTGACCTCCTCCATCGAGGAGGAGGTCGAGAAGATGACCTGGGCGACCCGCTGGGGCGCCGACACGGTCATGGACCTCTCCACCGGCCGCAACATCCACACCACGCGCGAGTGGGTGCTGCGCAACTCCCCCGTCCCCATCGGCACGGTGCCGCTCTACCAGGCGCTGGAGAAGGTCGACGGCAAGGCTGAGGAACTGACCTGGGAGATCTACAAGGACACGGTCATCGAGCAGGCCGAGCAGGGCGTGGACTACATGACCGTCCACGCGGGCGTGCGCCTGCCGTACGTGCCGCTCACGGCGAACCGCAAGACGGGCATCGTCTCCCGCGGCGGCTCGATCATGGCCGCGTGGTGCCTGGCGCACCACAAGGAGAGCTTCCTGTACGAGAACTTCGAGCAGCTCTGCGAGATCCTCGCCGCCTACGACGTCACCTACTCGCTGGGCGACGGCCTCAGGCCGGGGTCGATCGCGGACGCCAACGACGAGGCGCAGTTCGCGGAGTTGCGGACGCTCGGGGAACTCAACACCATCGCCAAGCGTTTCAACGTACAGACCATGATCGAAGGCCCGGGACACGTCCCGATGCACAAGATCAAGGAGAACATCGACCTTCAGCAGGAGATCTGCGATGAAGCTCCGTTCTATACGCTCGGCCCGCTGACCACGGACGTCGCGCCGGCGTACGACCACATCACGTCCGGCATCGGTGCCGCGATGATCGCCTGGTGGGGCACCGCCATGCTCTGCTACGTGACGCCCAAGGAGCACCTGGGCCTGCCCAACCGTGACGACGTCAAGACCGGCGTCATCACCTACAAGATCGCCGCGCATGCCGCGGACCTCGCCAAGGGCCACCCCGGGGCGCAGGAGTGGGACGACGCGCTGTCCGACGCCCGCTTCGAGTTCCGCTGGGAGGACCAGTTCAACCTGGCGCTCGACCCGGACACGGCCCGCGAGTTCCACGACGAGACCCTGCCGGCCGAGCCCGCCAAGACGGCCCACTTCTGCTCCATGTGCGGGCCGAAGTTCTGCTCCATGAAGATCTCCCAGGACATCCGCCGCAGGCACGGCGGCTCGCAGGAGGAGATCGAGGAGGGCATGGCTCAGAAGTCCAAGGAGTTCGCGGCGGCGGGCAACAGGGTGTACCTGCCGCTGGCGGACTGATCGGTACCTTCAGGGGGCGACCTGCGGCTGCTTCATGAGTCGCGGGTCGTCCAGGCCCGTGTGAGTAACGAGCGACTGGCCCGGCACATGGATGCGTCGGGAAGGAGCGCCCCGGACCTTCGTGCCGCGTCCCGTCGGGGGATGCACGAGGAACTCTCCCTGGAACCGCACGCTGTAGGGCTGCTCGGCTTGCGCCTCCCCCGAAAAGTCTGCCTCGGGGTCGTCGCAGGAGGTGCCTGTGAGGGCCTCGTGCGGCGGGGCGCAGGCCGGGGGTCACTCCGGCTGGTGTTCCGGGCCTCCGAAGTCCGGGCTGGTGTAGTCCGGGCTCGAGAAGCGCGGACGGTGGCCCCCGGCGGGGCCGTCGTCCGGGCTGCTGAACCCGGGGCGGCCGTAGCCGAGGTTCGGCATCCGGCCCGCCGGAGTCGACGGTGAGGTGGGGTGCAGGGCGGCGGCCGTGCCGGGGTCGGCCAGCGCTTCCCGCAGGAAGGGCAGGATGCCGCGTTCCAGCAGGGCCTCCCGCCAGGCCTCCCTGGCCAGGATCACTTCCTCGCTCAGCGCGCCGTAGGGCGCGCCGTCGAGGGCGGGCCGGTTGCGCAGGGCGGTCAGCAGGAGCCCGACGGCGGCGACCAGGATGGCCGCCGCAGCGATGGCACCGAACACCCATCCCGTGGTGAGCATGGTCTGGGCGAAGGCCTGCTCGGGATTGAACATCTTCAGGATGTATCCGACGAGCAGGAATATCGCCGCGGCGGTGCCGGCGAGGACGGGTGCCAGGACCGCGAGGACGGCGACGAGGCCGGGTCCCGCGGTCTCGGCGACCTCTCCCACGCTGGTGGCGAGTCCCATCGCGCCCCCGCCCGGCTCGCTGGAGCCGGTCTCACGGGACGACGACGGGCTGGACGGCGCCGGCTGGCGCAGTTCCTCACGGACCTTCACGTAGTGCTGGTACTCGGTCGCCGCGGCCGCCGTGATGAGCGCGGTGGCGTTCAGCGCCATGGTGCGCAGTTGTTCGGGGTTGAGCCGCTGTCCGACAGCGGCCAGTTCCGGGCGGTGTGGGGCGGAGCGCAGCGCCTCGTCGAGGGTCCGCTCGTACTCCTGGCGGTCCTCGCTGAGCAGGTGCTGCGGAACGCTGTTCATGTGCATCCCCCGATGCTCCGTAGGGCTTGGGGCTCGCATGCCAACGAGCCGTCGGGCAGAAACGGAGGGGAGCCTGCTACGGATAAGGCGATGGTAGAGCGGCGACGGCACACGGTGACAGGGGGTTTGCCAAAATTGGGCCCCGGCCCGCGCCTCTTTGCGCCCCCCGCGACCGGGGGACGCGCACCGGAGAACGGTCAGATCTGCAGGGGAAGTTGCTGGACCAACAGCTTTCCGGCCATGGTCACGCCGCCGTCCATCGCGATCGCGAGCCCGTCCGCGTAGACGTGCGGGCCCTCGACCAGCGGCCCGGAGTTGTCCTCGCCGTCCTCGGAGCCGACCTCGCCGAGCAGATACGGAATCGGGCTGTGGCCGTGAACGATGCGGGTGCCGCCGTACGTATCGAGCAGGGAGCGCACGGCCTGCGCGCCGCCCTCGTCACGGAAGGAGAAGCGCTTGGTGAACTTGCGGAACAGGTCCCAGACCTCGTCGGCGTCGTTGCGGGTCAGCGTCTCGCGGACGGTGTCGTTGACCTCCTCGATGGACCGGCCGTAGTCGAGATAGGCGGTGGTGTCGGAGTGCACCAGCAGATGCCCGTCCACCTCCTCGACGGCGTCGAGCCGGGACATCCACTGCAGGTGGTGGTCCTGGAGGCGGTCCATGTCGGTCTTCTGCCCGCCGTTGAGCAGCCAGGCCGCCTGGAAGGTGGCGGTGCCCGCGCCCGAGTTGACGGGGGTGTCGCCGAACCGCTTGGCGCCGAGCAGCAGCAGCTCGTGGTTGCCCATGAGGGCCTTGCAGTAGCCGCCGGAGGCGGCGGCCTCCGCGGACAGCCGCATCACCAGGTCGATGACGCCGATGCCGTCGGGGCCGCGATCGGTGAAGTCGCCGAGGAACCACAGTCGTGCGGTGCCCGCGCACCAGTTGCCTGCCGAGTCGATGAGGCCCTTCTCCTGGAGGGCGGCCGTCAGCTCGTCCAGGTAGCCGTGCACGTCACCGACGACGAACAGCGGCCCGGGACCGTCGGCGGACTGCTGGACCGGGACGGAGACGGGCTCGACCTGCACCTGGACCGTGTCGCCGCGCTGGATGACCGGCAGGTCCCGCTCGGTGGGCGTGTAGCCCTCGGGGCAGGTCTTCGGGTACGTCTCGGCGGGAGGCGGCGGCACCACCTCGCCGGGGTGCGTGCTGTGGACGTACGGACCGGTCTCGTGCACGTAAGCGGGCACCCGGAAGTCGCGCAACGTCGCCGTCCGCTCCACCTCGGGTCCCTGACCGGCCCCCTGAGTCATCAGACCCCTCCACCATCGCGCCGCAGCTGCACCGCTTCGGACTGCCTGGTCGCAGCGGCCCGCGGTGTCGTGGGCCCATCATAGGAATGCCGGTCGCGCCATGTGATGACCCAGGGGTGGTGAATCGGAGCAGGACTCCCGTCCGGTGCGGCTTTCGCCCCGATCGGGCAGGAAAACGCCTACTCGACGAACCGCCCCGGACGCGCCCCCCGGACCTGTGTACGACGTGACCTGGGGCGTGTTCCTATCGGTTCTCGGGGGACCTCGGCGGGCTGACCGTCGTGCGCGGCGGGCGGCGCTGGGACGAGGTGCGCACGATCAGCTCCGTCGGTATCACCTGCTCGACCGGCTGCTCCGAGTCGACTCCCTCGATGGCGTCGATGAGGAGCTGCACGACGGCCGTGCCGATGCGGCGCGGCTTGAGGGAGAGCGTGGTGATGGGCGGCTCGGTGTTCGCGTACACCGTTGATTCGCTGCAGCACACCAGAAGCAGGTCGTCCGGTACGCGCAGGCCGTAGCGACGGGCGGCGGCGAGCAGATCCGTGCCGTTCGGGTCGAACAGGCCGTAGACCGCGTCGGGCCGGTCCGGCCGGGCGAGCAGCCGGTCGGCGGCGACGGCGCCCGCGCACGGGTCGTGCGCCGGGTAGGCCTCGTACACGGGGTCCTGGCCGACCCGCTCGCACCAGCGCAGGTACGCGGTGGTCGACAGATGGGTGTACGTGTCCGTGGTCGTGCCGGTGAGCAGGCCGATGCGGCGGGCGCCGGCGTCGGCCAGGTGGTCGAGGATGCCGAGGACGGCGGCCTCGTGGTCGTTGTCGACCCAGGCGGTGACCGGCAGCGAACCGGCCGGACGGCCGTCGGAGACGACGGGCAGTCCCTGGCGCACCAGCTCGCTGACGACCGGGTCCTGGTCGGACGGGTCGATGACGACGGTGCCGTCCAGGGCGACGTTCGACCACACGTCGTGGCGCGAGGTCGCCGGGAGGATCACGAGGGCGTAGCCGCGGGCGAGTGCGGCCGAGGTGGCGGCTCGGGCCATCTCGGCGAAGTACGCGAACTCCGTGAAGGTGAAAGGTTCATCCCCGTACGTGGTCACGGTCAGGCCGATGAGGCCCGACTTGCCGGTACGGAGGGTGCGGGCGGCGGCCGACGGGCGGTAGCCCAGCCGGTCGGCGACCTCGCGGACATGGCGTCGGGTGGCGTCGGGGAGCCGGCCCTTGCCGTTGAGGGCGTCGGAGACGGTCGTGATGGAGACCCCGGCGGCGGCGGCCACGTCTCTGATACCCGCCCGGCTGGACCGGCCGCCCCGGCGAGAGGTTTCCGCGCGGCTCACCTGGTGCTTCCCTGCTGCTGTCATGGCGAGCCGATAGTAGGGCTCATCGGGTGGGGTAGTGCGGACGCATATGCACGCGTTGACAGACACGTTTCTGCATGGTCATCCGAGGTCAATCCCCTTGGAAAACAAGAGAGTTGAACGATCCAATAGTAGGACGTGACGTGTCGGCGGGTGTGGGCCTGCCCCATGCCCGATGTTTCGAAGAGGTCTCAACTCACCTGCACGAGGGATGCGCGCCACGGCGCGAGCTACCGGCGCATAGATATATGTGTGGCGCGCCCCTGGTTTCGTACGCCTTCGTACGACGATGCCCTGGATGCAGGTGCCGACGCGGCCGTCGGGCAGCCGGACCGGCTCACCTGTACGCATCGGAGCCGAATCCTCATAAGGTGAGGAGTATTGGAGCCGGCGGTGGTGATGGGCCGCCGGTGGTCGCGAGGAGGACTGCGGTGAGCGAGACGAGCCCCAAGCTGCGCGCCGAGCTGGAGGGGATCCCCACCTACAAGCCGGGCAAGCCCGCCGCGGCCGGTGGCCCGGTGGCCTACAAGCTGTCCTCCAACGAGAACCCTTATCCGCCCCTGCCCGGTGTGATGGAGACGGTGGCGGCCTGCGCCGCGTCGTTCAACCGCTACCCGGACATGATGTGCACCGGGCTCATGGACGAGCTGTCCGAGCGCTTCGCCGTGCCGGTGTCGCACCTGGCCACCGGCACCGGCTCGGTCGGTGTCGCCCAGCAGCTCCTCCAGGCCACCTCGGGACCCGGCGACGAGGTCGTCTACGCCTGGCGGTCCTTCGAGGCGTACCCGATCATCACGCGGATCAGCGGCGCCACGCCCGTCCAGGTGCCGCTGACGGCGGGCGACGTGCACGACCTGGACGCGATGGCCGACGCCGTCACCGACCGCACCCGGCTGATCTTCGTGTGCAACCCGAACAACCCGACCGGCACGGTCGTGAAGCGGGCCGAGCTCGAGCGGTTCCTCGACCGGGTTCCCCGGGATGTCCTGGTGGTACTGGACGAGGCGTACCGCGAGTTCATCCGCGACCCCGAGGTCCCGGACGGCGTGGAGATCTACCGCGACCGCCCGAACGTCTGCGTCCTGCGGACCTTCTCCAAGGCGTACGGCCTCGCCGGTCTGCGCGTCGGCTTCGCCATCGCCCGTGAGCCGGTCGCGGCGGCTCTGCGCAAGACGGCGGTCCCGTTCGGCGTCAGCCAGATCGCGCAGGAGGCCGCCATCGCCTCGCTGCGCGCGGAGGACGCCCTGATCGGCCGCGTGGGCTCGTTGGTGTGCGAGCGCAACCGCGTCGTCAACGGTCTGCGCGGGCAGGGCTGGACGGTGCCCGAGACCCAGGCCAACTTCGTCTGGCTGCGGCTGGGGGAGCGCACGGTCGAGTTCGCGCAGGCGTGCGAGCAGGCGGGCGTGGTGGTCCGGCCGTTCCCGGGCGAGGGTGTCCGGGTGACGGTCGGGGAGACCGAGGCGAACGACATCTTCCTGAAGGTGGCGGAAGACTTCCGCAAGGAGAAGTAGCGGCCGGAGGGCCTGGCCGGGCGGCTGCGCCTGGCCAGGCCCACGGGTTGACCGCGGGTAACAGGACCCCCCGATGAAAGGGAACACGCGTGCTGCATAATGGCTTGTGAATGTGAACGCTTTCACAAGCGTAGGTAAGGAGCGGCGACGTGAACCTGGCTCTGGCGCCGGAGACGCTGGCGCGATGGCAGTTCGGCATCACCACCGTCTACCACTTTCTGTTCGTCCCGCTGACGATCTCGCTGGCCGCTCTCACGGCCGGACTGCAGACCGCCTGGGTGCGCACGGAGAAGGAGAAGTACCTCAGGGCGACGAAGTTCTGGGGCAAGCTCTTTCTGATCAACATCGCGATGGGCGTCGTCACGGGCATCGTGCAGGAGTTCCAGTTCGGCATGAACTGGTCCGACTACTCACGCTTCGTCGGTGATGTCTTCGGCGCTCCCCTCGCGTTCGAGGCCCTGATCGCCTTCTTCTTCGAGTCCACCTTCATCGGGCTGTGGATCTTCGGCTGGGACAAGCTGCCGAAGAGGATCCACCTGGCCTGCATATGGATGGTCTCGATCGGCACGGTCCTGTCGGCGTACTTCATCCTGGCGGCCAACTCCTGGATGCAGCACCCCGTCGGCTACAAGATCAACGAGGCGAAGGGGCGGGCCGAGCTCACCGACTTCTGGCTCGTGCTGACCCAGAACACCGCGCTCGCCCAGGCCTTCCACACCCTGTCGGCGGCGTTCCTCACCGGTGGCGCCTTCATGGTCGGCATCTCCGCCTTCCATCTCCTGCGCAAGAAGCACATCCGCGAGATGAAGACCTCGCTGCGGCTCGGCCTGGTCACCGTCGCGATCGGCGGTCTGCTGACCGCCGTCAGCGGAGACGTGCTCGGCAAGATCATGTACGAGCAGCAGCCGATGAAGATGGCCGCGGCCGAGGCCCTGTGGGACGGTGAGCGGCCGGCGCCCTTCTCGGTCTTCGCCATCGGTGACGTCGACAAGGGCCACAACAAGGTCGCCGTGGAGATCCCGGGCCTGCTGTCCTTCCTGGCCAAGGACGACTTCACCTCGTACGTCCCGGGCATCAACGACATCAACAAGGCCGAGCAGGAGAAGTTCGGGCCGGGCGACTACCGGCCCAACATCCCGGTCGCCTACTGGGGCTTCCGCTGGATGATCGGCTTCGGCATGGCCTCGTTCACGATCGGCCTGGCCGGCCTCTGGCTGACCCGGAAGAAGTTCATGCTGCCGCAACACCTGCGGGTCGGTGACGACGAGGTGCCCCATCTGGTGCTGCTGCCCCACAAGGCGCTCAGCCCGAAGCTGGCCACCTGGTACTGGCGCATCGCGGTCTGGACGCTGGCCTTCCCGCTGATCGCCAACTCCTGGGGCTGGATCTTCACCGAAATGGGCCGCCAGCCGTGGGTGGTCTACGGCGTCCTGCGCACCCGTGACGCGGTCTCCCCCGGTGTCTCCCAGGGCGAGGTCCTCACGTCGATGATCGTCTTCACCGCCCTCTACGCCGTCCTCGCGGTCGTCGAGGTCAAGCTCCTCGCCAAGTACATCAAGGCCGGCCCGCCGGAGCTGACCGAGGCCGACCTGAACCCGCCCACGAAGATCGGCGGCGACTCCCGGGACGCCGACAAGCCGATGGCCTTCTCGTACTAGGCCGAGGGAGCTGCACAGTCATGGAACTGCACGACGTCTGGTTCGTCCTGATCGCCGTCCTGTGGATCGGCTACTTCTTCCTGGAGGGCTTCGACTTCGGGGTCGGCGTCCTCACCAAGCTGCTCGCCCGCGACCGGCCCGAACGACGGGTGCTGATCAACACGATCGGTCCCGTCTGGGACGGCAACGAGGTCTGGCTGCTCTCGGCGGGCGGCGCCACCTTCGCCGCCTTCCCCGAGTGGTACGCCACGCTCTTCTCCGGCTTCTATCTACCGCTGCTGCTGATCCTGGTCTGCCTGATCGTCCGGGGTGTCGCCTTCGAGTACCGGGCGAAGCGGCCCGAGGAGAACTGGCAGCGCAACTGGGAGCAGGCGATCTTCTGGTGCTCCCTGCTCCCGGCGTTCCTCTGGGGCGTGGCGTTCGGCAACATCGTGCGTGGCGTGAAGATCGACCAGGGGCATGAGTACGTCGGTGACGTCCTGGACCTGCTCAACCCGTACGCCCTGCTCGGCGGTCTGGTGACGCTGACCCTGTTCACCTTCCACGGTGCCGTGTTCACGGCGCTCAAGACCGTGGGGGAGATCCGGGAGCGGGCACGTGCCCTGGCCCTGCGGGTCGGTCTCGTGACCGCCGCGCTGGCCCTGGTCTTCCTGCTGTGGACGCAGGTCGAGAACGGGGACGGGCGGAGCCTGGTCGCGCTGGTCGTGGCCGTCGCCTCCCTGGTCGCCGCGCTCGTGGCCAACCAGGCGGGGCGCGAGGGATGGTCGTTCGCCCTCTCCGGCATCACGATCGTGGCCGCCGTGGCGATGCTCTTCCTGACGCTCTTCCCGAACGTCATGCCGTCGTCGCTGAACGGCGAGTGGAGCCTCACGGTCACCAACGCCTCGTCGAGCCCCTACACCCTGAAGATCATGACCTGGTGCGCGGTGATCGCCACGCCGCTCGTCATGCTCTACCAGGGCTGGACCTACTGGGTCTTCCGCAAGCGGATCGGTACGCAGCACATCGCCGAACCCGTGCACTGAGGTGTGTTTCACGTGAAACCAATCGACCCACGTCTTCTGCGGTACGCACGCGCCACCCGTCTGTTCCTGATCGCGGTCGTCGCGCTGGGTGCCGTGGGAGCGGGTCTGCTGATCGCCCAGGCGATGCTCATCGCCGAGATCGTGGTGGGCGCGTTCCAGCACGGTCTCCCGGCCGCCGAACTGCGCACTCCCCTGGCGCTGCTGGTGGCGGTCGCCGTCGGTCGTGCGGTGGTCGCCTGGCTCACCGAGCTCGCCGCCCACCGGGCGAGCGCGGCGGTGAAGTCGGAACTGCGGGCGCGGCTGCTGGAGCGGGCGACCGAGCTGGGACCCGGCTGGCTGGGCGGACAGCGGACCGGTTCGCTGGTCGCCCTGGCCACCCGTGGGGTCGACGCCCTCGACGACTACTTCTCCCGCTACCTCCCCCAGCTCGGGCTGGCGGTCGTCGTCCCGGTGGCGGTGCTGGCGCGGATCGTGACCGAGGACTGGGTGTCGGCGGCGATCATCGTCGGCACCCTGCCGCTCATCCCCGTCTTCATGATGCTGATCGGCTGGGCGACACAGTCCCGGATGGACCGTCAGTGGCAGTTGCTGTCGCGGCTGTCCGGCCACTTCCTGGACGTCGTCGCGGGTCTGCCCACCCTGAAGGTGTTCGGCCGGGCCAAGGCACAGGCCGAGTCGATCCAGCGGATCACCGGCGAGTACCGCCGCGCCACCATGCGGACGCTGCGGATCGCCTTCATCTCCTCCTTCGCCCTGGAACTGCTGTCGACGCTGTCGGTGGCCCTGGTCGCCGTGACCATCGGCATGCGGCTCGTGCACGGCGAGATGGACCTGTACGACGGCCTGCTCGTCTTGGTGCTGGCCCCCGAGGCCTATCTGCCGCTGCGTCAGGTGGGTACGCAGTACCACGCGGCGGCCGAGGGGCTGTCCGCCGCCGAGGAGATCTTCGCGGTCCTGGAGACCCCCGCGCCGGCCACGGGCGGAGCCGAGGTCCCGTCGGGCGCGGTGACCTTCGACGGCGTCCGCGTCCGCTACCCCGGCCGGTCCACGGACGCCGTGCCGGGCGCGTCCTTCACGATCGCGCCCGGCGAGACGGTGGCCCTGGTCGGGCCGAGCGGCGCGGGCAAGTCGACGCTGCTGAACGTCCTGCTGGGCTTCGTACGGCCCACCGAGGGCCGCGTCCTGGTCGGGGGAGCCGACCTCGCCGGACTCGACCTGGCGCAGTGGCACGCACACGTCGCCTGGGTGCCGCAGCGCCCGCACCTGTACGCCGGAACCGTCGCCGAGAACGTCCGGCTGGCCCGTCCCGACGCCGACGACGACGCCGTACGGCAGGCCCTGCGAGACGCCGGGGCGCTGGAGTTCGTCGACGCGCTCCCCCAGGGCGCCGCGACCCTGCTCGGAGAGGACGGGGCGGGGCTGTCCGCCGGGCAGCGGCAGCGGCTCGCGCTGGCGCGCGCCTTCCTCGCGGACCGGCCGGTGCTGCTGCTCGACGAGCCCACGGCGGCCCTGGACGGGGCCACCGAGGCCGGCATCGTGGAGGCCGTGCGCCGGCTCGCCGTGGGCCGGACGGTCCTCCTCGTGGTGCACCGCCCGGCGCTGCTCGGCGTGGCCGACCGGGTCGTGCGGCTGGCGGAGCCCGAGACGCCCGCCCGGACGGGCGGCCCGCACCAGGCGGCCGTCGGCGGTCCGGCCGAGCAGTCCCTCCCGGCGGTGTCCCGGGCCGCCGCCCCCGAGGCGCCCCGGGACACCGCCGTCGGGCGGGGCGTCCTCGGCCGGGTGCGCGCGATGTCCGGACCCCGGCGCGGCCGGCTGGCCCTCGCCGTGCTGCTGGGCAGCCTGGCGCTCGGCAGCGCCGTCGGGCTCATGGCCACCTCCGGCTGGCTCATCTCACGCGCCTCGCAGCAGCCGCCCGTGCTGTATCTGATGGTGGCGGTGACGGCGACGCGTGCCTTCGGCATCGGACGGGCCGTGTTCCGCTACGCGGAGCGGCTGGTGTCGCACGACGCGGTGCTGCGGATGCTCGCCGACACCCGGGTCGCCGTGTACCGGCGGCTGGAGCGCCTGGCGCCCGCCGGGCTGCGCCGCACCCGGCGCGGTGATCTGCTGTCCCGCCTGGTGGCGGACGTCGACGCGCTGCAGGACTACTGGCTGCGCTGGCTCCTCCCCGCGGGCGCGGCCGTGATCGTCTCCGTCGGAGCCGTCGGCTTCACGGCGTGGCTGCTGCCCGAGGCCGGTGCCGTGCTCGCGGCCGGCCTGCTCGCGGCCGGTGTGGGCGTCCCGCTCGTCACGGGCGCCGTGGCCCGCCGCGCCGAGCACCGGCTGGCCCCGGCCCGGGGCGTGTTCGCCACCCGCGTCACGGACCTGCTCACCGGCACCGCCGAACTGACCGTCGCCGGGGCGCTGCCCGGCCGCACCGCCGAGGCCCGCCGGGCGGACGGGGCGCTCACCCGGATCGCCTCGCGGGCCGCCACCGCGACCGCCCTCGGCGACGGGCTCACCGCGCTGGTCTGCGGCCTCACCGTCGCCGCCACCGCGCTCGTGGGCGCCCAGGCGGTCGCTGCCGGACGGCTGGGCGGAGTGACGATGGCCGTCGTCGTCCTCACACCGCTGGCCGCCTTCGAGGCCGTCCTCGGGCTGCCGCTCGCCGTGCAGTACCGGCAGCGGGTGGGCAGGAGCGCCGAGCGGGTCCTCGAGGTGCTGGACGCCCCGGAGCCGGTACGGGAACCGCGGGCGCCGCGGCAGGCGCCCGCCATGCCCTTCCCGGTCGTGCTCAGCGGCCTCGGCGCACGCCACGCGGGCCAGGAACGGGACGCGCTCACCGGCTTCGACCTCGTGCTCGAGGAAGGGCGCCGCGTCGCCGTCGTCGGCCCGTCAGGCTCGGGCAAGACGACGCTGGCGCAGGTGCTGCTGCGCTTCCTGGACGCGGACGCCGGCGCGTACACGCTGGGCGGCACCGACGCGGCCGCGCTGGACGGGGACGCCGTACGCCGGCTCGTCGGGCTGTGCGCCCAGGACGCGCACCTCTTCGACAGCTCCGTGCGGGAGAACCTGCTGCTGGCCCGGAAGGACGCCACGGAGGCCGACCTGCGGGACGCGCTGGAGCGGGCCCGGCTGCTCGACTGGGCCGACGGGCTGCCCGACGGCCTGGACACGCTCGTCGGTGAACACGGGGCGCGGCTGTCGGGCGGCCAGCGGCAGCGGCTCGCACTGGCCCGCGCGCTCCTCGCCGACTTCCCCGTCCTCGTCCTGGACGAGCCCGCCGAACACCTCGATCTGCCGACCGCCGACGCCCTCACCGCCGACCTGCTCGCCGCCACCCAGGACCGCACGACCGTGCTCATCACCCACCGGCTGGCCGGGCTCGACGCCGTCGACGAGGTCGTCGTCCTGGACGCGGGACGGGTGGTGCAGCGGGGGCCGTACGCGGAACTGGCGGCCGTGGACGGGCCGCTGCGGGCGATGGCCGAGCGGGAGGCGGCGGCCGACCTGCTCGTGGGAGCGGTGTAGCGCCGGGGCCGGCGTCCGGACTGCCCCGTACGCAGCAACGGGTCCCCCGGCCGGCGGACCTGAACAGGACCCGGCTCCGGCTGTGGGTCCAGGATCGCTGACATGCGTTCACATCGCCGTCGTCCCCGGGTCGTTCCGGTGCTGCTGTGCGCGCTCGTCCTGCTGATGTCCCGGCCCGCCGTCTCCGTCGCCGACGACAAGGACTCCCCGGGTGGTGACGGCCCCGGCGCGCTCGGGCTGAGCGCCCAGGTGGTGCGGCTGTACGAGGACGCGGCGCTGGCGACACGGCGGTACGAACGCGGACGGCAGGAGGCCGAGGCACACCGCGCCCAGGCGCTGCGGATCGAGAAACTGCTCGATCGTGAGCGGCGGGAGCTCGGTGTGCTGCGCGAGGACCTGGGGCGGATCGCACGGGCCCAGTACCGCAGCAGCGGCGGGATGTCGCTGACGGCGCAGATCGTCCTCGCGTCGAGCCCCGAGGAGCTGATGCGCGGTCAGCATGTGTTCTCACAGACCAATCTGGCCGTGAACAACGCCATCGAGAAGAGCCGGCGCGCCGAGCACCGGCTGGTGAAGGACGAGGCCAGGGCCGCCGCCGCGTGGGAGGGTCTGGAGAAGCGCAACACCGAGCTCGCCGAGCTGAAGAAGACGGTGGAGCGCACCCTGGACGAGGCGCGGTGGGAGTTGCAGGGGCAGGCGGACGCCGCCGTGGCGGCCGGGTCCTGCCCCGGCGCCGTGCGGCTCGACCAGAAGCGGAAGAAGCTCTCCACCGCGTGGGTCACCCCGGTCGAGTCCTACACCCTGTCGGCGTCCTTCGGCAGCGGCGGGCAGCGGTGGGCCCACCGGCACACCGGGCAGGACTTCGCCGTGCCGATCGGCACCCCGGTGCGGTCGGTCGCGGACGGCCGGGTGGTCAAGGTGTCGTGCGGTGGGGCCTTCGGCATGGAGGTCGTCGTCCTGCACACCGACGGCTACTACACGCAGTACGCGCACCTGGCCTCCGTCGCGGTCGACCAGGGCGAGCGCGTCGACGCGGGCCAGTGGATCGGGCAGTCGGGCACCACCGGCAACTCCACTGGACCGCACCTGCACTTCGAGGTGCGGATCACCCCGGAGCTGGGGTCGGCGGTGGACCCGGTGCCCTGGCTGCGGGAGCGGGGCGTGCGGCTCGGCTAGCGCGCGTCAGGCGTGTTCCGCCAGCAGCTGCTCGATGACGACGGCGACGCCGTCCTCGTTGTTGGCGACGGTCCGGCCGGAAGCGGCGGCGATCACGTCCGGGTGCGCGTTGCCCATCGCGTAGGAGCGGCCCGCCCAGGTCAGCATCTCGACGTCGTTCGGCATGTCCCCGAAGGCGACGACCTCCTCGTGCGAGATACCGCGCTCGGCGCAGCACAGCGCGAGGGTGCTGGCCTTGGAGACGTCGGGGCCGCTGATCTCCAGCAGGGCGCTGGGGCTGGAGCGGGTGACACCGGCCCGGTCCCCGATCGCGACCCGGGCGAGGGTCAGGAAGGCGTCGGGGTCCAGCGTGGGGTGGTAGGCGAGGATCTTCAGCACCGGCTCGGCGGCACCGGGGCCGTCCGGCGCCAGGATGTCCTCGGCCGGGGCCAGCGCGTCCGGGGTCTCCATGTGCAGCTTGGGGTAGTCCGGCTCCTGGTGGAAGCCGTAGGTCTGCTCGACCGCGTAGACCGTGCCCGGCGCCGCGTCCCGCAGCAGCCGTACGGCGTCCAGCGCGTTCTCCCGGGCCAGCTCGCGGACCTTCACGAACCGGTGGGTGCCGGGACCGCCGTGCAGGTCGACCACGGCGGCGCCGTTGCCGCAGATCGCCAGGCCGTGTCCGTGGACGTGGTCGCTGACGACGTCCATCCAGCGCGCGGGACGGCCGGTCACGAAGAACACCTCGACGCCCGCCTTCTCGGCGGCGGCCAGCGCGGCGACCGTGCGCGGGGAGACCGACTTGTCGTCCCGCAGCAGCGTGCCGTCCAGATCGGTGGCGATGAGCCGCGGGCGGACGACGGGCCCGCCGTCCTGCCCGAGCGAGGTCGAGAGCGCGGGGGACGCCGGGTTCTGGGGCTGTCGAGTCGCTGAGGTCACCTGGTCATTCTCCCGCATATGCCTGCACGCCCGTGCAGGAGTCCGCACATCTGATGCGGTACGTGAGGAGATACCGCCCCCGCGGGCACCGGCTGGACCGCCCGCACCCGCACTGTCGCCCGGCCGTGCGCCCTGGTCACCCGGCCTCACCGGAGCTGGGCCTCCGCCTCCATGGCGATCTGCTCGAAGACCTTCACGTCGGCCGCGAAGTCCGAGTCCGGGATCGGCCAGTGCACCACGATCTCCGTGAATCCCAGCTCCTGGTGGCGGCCAGCGAAGTCCACGAACGCGTCCAGCGACTCCAGCGGACGTGCCCGGTCCGGGGTGAACCCGGTCAGCAGCACCTTGTCGAGCCCGCCCGGGTCCCGGCCGGCCTCCGCGCACGCGTCGCCCAGCTTCTCGATCTGCCGGCGAATGGCTTGAACCGACTGTTCGGGAGTGCCGTGCTCGTACAGCTTCGGATCGCCCGTGGTGACCCACGCCTGCCCGTACCGCGCCGCCAGACGCAGCCCGCGCGGCCCGGTCGCGGCCACCGCGAAGGGCAGCCGGGGGCGCTGCACACAGCCCGGGATGTTGCGGGCTTCGTGCGCCGAGTAGAACTCGCCCCGGTACGACACCGAGTCCTCGGTGAGCAGCCGGTCCAGCAGCCCGACGAACTCGGCGAACCGGTCGGCGCGCTCGCGCGGGGTCCAAGGGTCCTGGCCCAGCGCGGTGGCGTCGAAACCGGTGCCGCCGGCGCCCACCCCGAGGGTGACCCGGCCGCCCGAGAGGTCGTCGAGGGAGATCAGCTCCTTGGCGAGGGTCACCGGGTGCCGGAAGTTCGGCGAGGTCACCAGCGTGCCCAGCCGGAGCCGGTCGGTGACGGCCGCGGCGGCGGTCAGCGTGGGCACGGCGCCGAACCACGGCCCGTCCCGGAAGCTGCGCCAGGACAGATGGTCGTAGGTGTAGGCCGCGTGGAAGCCGAGCTGCTCCGCCCGCTGCCATGCCTCGCGGCCCCCCTCGGACCAGCGGCGGTACGGGAGGATCACGGTGCTCAGGCGCAGACTCATGCCTCGAGCGTATGCGGCCTCATCGGTTTCACGTGAAACGGTCACCGCACGCGCGCGCTCAGCCACGGAGTGAGACCGAGCGGCGGCAGGAACTCCCGGTGCGTGCGGTCGCCGGGCAGAGGCACGATCAGGAAGTGTCCGGGCGGGAAGCGGCGGGCCCGGACATGGGCGAGGCCGTCGTAGAGGGACCGCACGAAGGCGGGCACGTCGTCGCGGGCGACGTCCGGGCAGTCGACGCCCTCGACGGTGACGAGCGCGTCGTCGTCCGGATAGAGCCGCACGCTCACGCGGGGGGAGCCACCCAACTCGACGTACGCCTCGTGCGGCAGCGATCCGTCCGGGTCCGTGGTCACGCCGACGCCGGCGGCACTGCGCCGGGAGGTCTGGTCGGCGCCGATGTCATGAGTCACCTCGATGGCACGGTCGTACGCGGCGGCGAGGGCGCGCAGCGCGGTCACGGCGGACTCGGTGGTGGGGAAGTGGCCCATACCACCGATCATGCAGGAGGAGCCGGCCGCGCGGGGGCGGGTCGGGGTCAGTGTGCCTCGGGGAACCGCAGGTACTCCGGCGGCACGGCCTTCGTCAGCCAGACCCCGTTGGCGCTGACGTGGAAGACGTGCCCCTCGCGGTGCATCGCGCCGGTGTCCACGGAGAGCACGACCGGGCGGCCGCGCCGGGCGCCGACGCGGGTGGCGGTGCCGCGGTCGGGCGACAGGTGCACGTCGTGCCGGTTCATGGGCCGCAGCCCCTCGGCGCGGATCGCGTCCAGGCGGTCGGCCACGGTGCCGTGGTAGAGGTACGGAGGTGGAGTCGCCGGGGGCAGCCCCAGGTCGACCTCGACGCTGTGTCCCTGGCTGGCGCGGATGCGGGCGCCGTCCACGGCGAAGCGCTTCTTGTCGTTGGCCGCCACGACGTGGTCCAGCTCTTCGCGGGTGAAGGGGAAGCCGTGCGCCCCCGCGGCGGCGATCAGCGTGTCGATCTCCACCCAGCCGCCCTCGTCCAGCGTGAGGCCGATCCGCTGCGGCTGGTGGCGCAGATGCTTCGACAGATACTTGGACACCTTCACGATGCGTCTTTCGTCCATGCCCACCAGCGTGCCGGGAACGAGACGAATCACGCGAACGATTTCGCGCAGGAGGTTTGGTCCACAACCAAGTGCGGTTATCCACAGCGGAATTGACGAAGCTGTGGAGAAACAACCGCCCGGACCGCAGGTGTGGGGAAGCGGAACCGGCCACCCGCCTACAGCCGCGGTTTCACGCGCGCGATCCTGCGCAGCGCCCTCGGGGCGAACCGCGCCAGCAGATACGTCCCCCGGGCCTCCGGCGTCACCGGGACCACCGCGTCACCCCGCACCACCGCCCGCAGGATCGCGTCCGCGACCTTCTCCGCCGGGTAGTTGCGCAGGCCGTACCAGCGCGCCGACCTCTTCCGGAGGCGCTGCTCCTCCTCGGCGTCCACCCCGGCGAAGCGCGCGGTCGAGGTGATCGGCGTGTTCACGAACCCCGGGCAGATCGCCGTCACGCCGATGTCCTGTCCCGCCAGCTCCGCGCGCAGGCACTCGCTCAGCATCAGCACGGCCGCCTTGGAGGTGCTGTAGGCGGGCAGCGCCCTCGACGGCTGGTAGGCGGCGGCGGAGGCGACGTTGACGATGTGGCCGCCCTGCCCCCGCTCGGCCATCTGCTTCCCGAACAGCCGGCAGCCGTGGATGACGCCCCACAGATTGACGTCCAGGACTCGCTTCCAGTCCTCCGGGGTCGTGTCGAAGAAGGAGCCCGCCAGCCCGATCCCGGCGTTGTTCACCAGGACGTCCACCACGCCGTACTCGGCGGCGACCTTCGCGGCCAGCTTCTCCATGGCCGGCCCGTCGGAGACGTCGGCCGTCTCCGCCCAGGACGCGGGCGCGCCCATCAGCCGGGCCGTCTCGGCGGTCGTCGCGGCGGACTCGGCGTCCCGGTCCACGGCCACCACGCGTGCGCCGGCCTCGGCGAACGCGAACGCCGTCGCCCGCCCGATGCCGCTGCCCGCGCCGGTGACCAGCACGAGCTGCCCGCCGAAGCGGTCGGCGTGCCGGCCGGTCGCCGGCACCGCCTTGGGCCGCCCGTCCTCCACCGACGTCACGAACTCCGTGATCCAGTCGGCCAGCCGGTCGGGGCGGGTGCGCGGTATCCAGTGCCGGGCGTCCAGGGTGCGCCGGGTCAGCCGCGGCACCCACTCCTCCAGGCCGTCGTACAGCCGCTCCGACAGGAAGGCGTCCCCGAGGGGCGTGATGAGCTGCACGGGCGCGTGCGCGTAGGCGTCCTCGCGCGGGCGGCGCAGCCGCGCCCGGACGTTGTCCCGGTACAGCCACGCCCCGTGGGCTGCGTCGGACGGCAGCGACGGGGTCGGGTAGCCGTCGCCGGAGACCTTCTCCAGGCGCTTCAGGATGCGCGGCCAGCGCCTGCCGAGGGGGCCGCGCCAGGCCAGCTCGGGCAGCATCGGTGTGTGCAGCGCGTACACGTACCAGGACTTGGCGCCCTGCCCGAGCAGCTGCCCGAGCCGGCGCGGGGTGGGACGGCGCAGACGCCGGTCGATCCAGTGGCCGAAGTGGTCCAGGGACGGCCCCGACATCGAGGTGAAGGACGCGATGCGGCCCTCGGTGCGCCCGGCGGTGGCGAACTCCCAGCCCTGCACCGAGCCCCAGTCGTGCCCCACCAGATGCACGGGCCGGTCCGGGCTGACCGCGTCCACGACGGCCAGGAAGTCGTCCGTCAGCTTCTCCAGCGTGAACCCGCCGCGCAGCGGACGCGGCGCCGTGGACCGGCCGTGGCCCCGGACGTCGTACAGCACGACGTGGAAGCGCTCGGCGAGCCGCACGGCGACCTCGGACCACACCTCCTTGCTGTCCGGGTAGCCGTGCACGAGGACCACCGTCGGCCGGGCGGGGTCGCCGAGCTCGGCGACGCACAGCTCGACCCCGCCGGTCGCCACCCGGCGCTCACGCGCGCCCTGAAGGGTCACTTCTCCTCCGCCCCGCGCCGCACCCGCGGCAGATCGTCGTCCGGCCCGCACGCCCCCGCGAGCCCGGCGGGAACGCACGCGGTCCCGGTCGCCGTACGTGCCCGTAACGTGACACCCGCGAATCTGACACCTGTTGGAGATCGCGTCAATAGCGCCGTCCGAGCCTGTGGAAAAGCCGCGCCTTGGGGAAAATCAGGGCTCGGGGCATTCGACCTCAGGGTGATCCCCAGGGCCGCGTAGTCCTGGAGTCTGACCCCGAAACAGCTCTGCGGGGTGACGACCGGCGTGGTGCGGGTCACTACCTTCGGGGTGTGACTGTGATCGCGACCGAAAGCCTGAGCAAGCGGTTCCCCCGGGTGACCGCGCTTGACCGGCTGACCATGGACATCGGGCCCGGGGTGACCGGACTCGTCGGGGCCAATGGAGCCGGCAAGTCCACCATGATCAAGATCCTGCTGGGTCTGTCCCCCGCGACCGAGGGCCGTGCCGAAGTGCTCGGACTCGACGTCGCGACCAAGGGCGCCGCCATCCGCGAGCGTGTCGGCTACATGCCCGAGCACGACTGCCTGCCCCCCGATGTGTCGGCCACCGAGTTCGTCGTGCACATGGCCCGCATGTCCGGCCTGCCGCCGACCGCCGCGCGCGAGCGCACCGCCGACACCCTGCGCCACGTCGGCCTGTACGAGGAGCGCTACCGCCCCATCGGCGGCTACTCGACGGGCATGAAGCAGCGGGTCAAGCTCGCGCAGGCACTCGTGCACGACCCGCAGCTGGTCTTCCTCGACGAGCCGACCAACGGCCTCGACCCGGTCGGCCGCGACGAGATGCTCGGGCTGATCCGGCGCATCCACACCGACTTCGGCATCTCGGTCCTGGTCACGTCCCACCTGCTGGGCGAGCTGGAACGCACCTGCGACCACGTCGTCGTCATCGACGGCGGCAAGCTTCTGCGCTCCAGCTCCACCACCGACTTCACCCAGACCACCACCACCCTCGCCATCGAGGTCACCGACAGCGACGAGCACCCGGACGGCACCCGCGCGGTGCGCGACGCGCTCCACGCGCGCGGGGTCGACGTCCTGGACGGCAGCGGCGGCCTCCCCGGCGCCGGGCACATCCTGCTGCTCACCGCGGCGGGCGAGGAGACGTACGACCTGGTGCGTGACGTGGTCGCCGACCTCGGCCTCGGACTGGTCCGCATGGAGCAGCGCCGGCACCACATCTCCGAGGTCTTCCAGGACGGCGACCAGGGCGCCGGCGAACAGCGGAAGGAGGCGGTCGGCCATGGCGGTTGAGCAGCCCATGCGGACATCGGCCCCGCAGCCGGGTGACCAGACCCGGATCCACAACATCGGCTACCGCAGCTACGACGGCCCGCGCCTCGGCCGCTCGTACGCCACCCGCTCGCTGTACTCGCAGTCCCTGCGCGGCGCCTACGGCCTCGGCCGCTCGGTGAAGTCCAAGGTGCTGCCGATGCTGCTGTTCGTGGTGATGTGCGTGCCCGCGGCCATCATGGTCGCCGTCGCGGTCGCCACCAAGGCCAAGGACCTGCCGGTCGACTACACGCGCTACGCGATCATCATGCAGGCCGTCATCAGTCTGTACGTCGCCTCGCAGGCACCCCAGTCCGTCTCCCGCGACCTGCGCTTCAAGACGGTGCCGCTGTACTTCTCGCGGCCCATCGAGACCGCCGACTACGTCCGGGCCAAGTTCGCGGCGCTGGCCTCCGCGCTGTTCCTGCTGACCGGCGCCCCGCTGATCGTGCTCTACGCGGGCGCGCTCCTGGCCAAGCTCGACTTCGCCGACCAGACCAAGGGATTCGCGCAGGGGCTGGTCTCCGTGGCACTGCTCTCGCTGCTGTTCGCCGGCATCGGCCTGGTCATCGCGTCGGTCACCCCGCGCCGCGGCTTCGGCATCGCCGCCGTGATCGCCGTCATGACCATCTCCTACGGCGCGGTCTCCACGCTCCAGGCCATCGCCGACGCCCAGAGCCTCGGCGAGGGCGGCCACAGCGAGGCCATCGCCTGGATCGGGCTGTTCTCGCCCGTCACGCTCATCGACGGCGTGCAGTCCGCCTTCCTGGGCGCGACCTCGGCGTTCCCGGGCGGGATCGGCCCCGGCACCGGGGAGGGCGTCGTCTACGTCGTCGTCGTCCTCGGCCTGATCGCCGCCAGCTACGGCCTCCTGATGCGCCGCTACAAGAAGGTGGGACTGTGACCACGCTCCAGATCGACCACGTCTCCCGCTGGTTCGGCAACGTGGTCGCCGTCAACGACATCACCATGACGATCGGCCCCGGCGTCACCGGCCTCCTCGGCCCGAACGGCGCCGGAAAGTCCACCCTCATCAACATGATGGGCGGCTTCCTCGCCCCCTCCAACGGCACCGTCACCCTCGACGGGCAGCCGGTCTGGCGCAACGAGGCCATCTACCGGCACATCGGCATCGTCCCCGAACGCGAGGCGATGTACGACTTCCTCACCGGCCGCGAGTTCGTCGTCGCCAACGCCGAACTGCACGGGCTGGGCGCCAAGGCCGCCCAGAAGGCGCTCGCCACGGTCGAGATGGAGTACGCGCAGGACCGCAAGATCCAGACGTACTCCAAGGGCATGCGCCAGCGCGTGAAGATGGCGAGCGCCCTCGTCCACGCCCCCTCGCTGCTGCTGCTCGACGAGCCGTTCAACGGCATGGACCCCCGTCAGCGCATGCAGCTGATGGACCTGCTGCGCCGCATGGGCGACGAGGGCCGCACCGTGCTGTTCTCCTCCCACATCCTCGAAGAGGTCGAGCAGCTCGCCTGGCACATCGAGGTCGTGGTGGCCGGACGGCACGCGGCCAGCGGCGACTTCCGCAAGATCCGCCGCCTGATGACCGATCGCCCGCACCGCTATCTGGTGCGCTCCAGCGACGACCGCACCCTCGCGGCCGCGCTGATCGCCGACCCGTCGACGTCCGGTATCGAGGTGGATCTGACCGAGGGCGCGCTGCACATCCAGGCCGTCGACTTCGGCCGGTTCACCGCCCTGCTGCCCAAGGTGGCGCGCGACCACGGCATCCGCCTGCTCACGGTCTCGCCGTCCGACGAGTCCCTCGAGTCCGTCTTCTCGTATCTGGTCGCGGCGTAGGAGGCCAAGATGTACGACCCCACAGTCGCCCGGCTCACCTATCGAGCCCTGCTCGGCCGGCGCCGGGCCCTCATCCTGGGTGCTCTGCCGCTCCTGCTCATCGTGATCGCCGTGGCTGTCCGCGGTCTCGCGGGAGCGGACGACCAGACCGCGTCCGACCTGCTGGGCGGGCTCGCGCTCGCCACCATGGTGCCGATCATCGGCGTGATCGCCGGCACCGGCGCCATCGGCCCGGAGATCGACGACGGCTCGGTGGTGTACCTGCTGTCCAAGCCGGTGAAGCGGCCCACGATCATCTTCACCAAGCTGATCGTGGCGATCGCCGTGACGATGGTGTTCTCGGCCCTGCCGACGTTCATCGCGGGCTTCATCCTCAACGGCAACGGCCAGCAGATCGCCGTCGCGTACACGGTGGCCGCGCTCGTCGCCTCCATCGCCTACGCCGCGCTGTTCCTGCTCCTCGGCACGGTCTCCCGGCACGCCGTGGTCTTCGGCCTCGTCTACGCGCTCGTCTGGGAGGCGCTGTTCGGTTCCCTGGTGCCGGGTGCGCGCACCCTGAGCGTCCAGCAGTGGTCACTGGCGGTGGCGGAGAAGGTCGCCGGCGGCGAGATGGTCACCTCGGACGTCGGCCTGACGACGGCCACGGTGCTGCTGGCGCTGGTGACCGTGCTGGCCACCTGGTACGCGGGCCAGAAGCTGCGCTCCCTGACCCTCGCCGGCGAGGAGTGAGCGCGTCCCGCGGCTTATTCGGTGGCGCCCGGGTCGGCGTCCCGGCACGATAGTGGTGCCGAGGACGCCGGCCGGGTCCGGCGCCACCGTCTGGGAGAGGAGCTGAGCGATGTCCCTGCACGACAGTCCGTTCAGCTCCCGTCAGGGCGGCCCGCGGCGGGTTCCGGTGTAGTCACCCCACCGTCGAGCCCGCTTCCGTACGGGAGCCGCCCGGGGCGGCCGCTTCGAGCACGCGATGTCGCTCTCGCGTGGGCCGCCCACCCGGAGGATTGGCCGAGAGGTAAGGCACCGGCTTGCTGAGCCGTGGTCGGGGGAGACCCCGCGCACGTTCGATCCGTGCATCCTCCGCAAGAACCGCTACGGGCGACCGGTACCCGGCAGGATCCAGTACCGGGACTCAGCCCAGCAGACGCTCCAGGACGACCGCGATGCCGTCCTCCTCGTTGGAGGCCGTCACCTCGTCCGCGACCGCCTTGAGCTCCGCGTGGGCGTTGGCCATGGCCACGCCGTGCGCGGCCCAGGCGAACATCGGGATGTCGTTCGGCATGTCGCCGAAGGCGATGGTGTCCGCGGCCTTCACACCCAGCCGACGGGCCGCCAGGGACAGCCCGGTCGCCTTGGACAGCCCCAGGGGCAGCAGTTCCACGATGCCCTCACCGGCCATCGCCACCGTGACGAAGCCGCCCGCCGCCCGGCGGGCCGCCTCGGCCAGCTCGTCGTCCGACAGCTCGGGGTGCTGTATGTAGATCTTGTTCAGCGGGGCGCTCCACAGGTCGGACGCGTCCGTGAGCGGCGTCGAGGGCAGCGCGCCCGTCAGCGCGTAGCCCGGGCCGACCACCACGTCCCCGTCCAGGCCGTCGCGGCTCGCCGCCAGGTACAGCGGGCCGACCTCGGCCTCGATCTTGGCCAGCGCGACACCCCCGAGCTGCCGGTCCAGCGTCACGGACGTCAGCAGGCGGTGCTCCCCGGCGTGGTACACCTGCGCGCCCTGCCCGCACACCGCGAGGCCCTGGTACCCGAGGTCCTCCAGGATGTGCCGGGTCCAGGGGACCGCGCGGCCGGTGACGACGAGGTGCGCGGCGCCCGCCTCGGTGGCCGCGGCGAGCGCGTCGCGGGTGCGCCGCGAGACCGACTCGTCGGAGCGCAGCAGCGTCCCGTCCAGATCGGTGGCGATCAGCTTGTACGGCAGACCGTCGCGGCCGGCCCGGAGACCGGCCGCGACGCCCTCGGTGTCGTCGGCGCAGGCGGTGCCGCTCACTTGGCCACCGGCTCCAGGACCTCGCGGCCGCCCAGGTGGGGGCGCAGGATCTCGGGGACCCGGACGGATCCGTCGGCCTGCTGGTGGTTCTCCAGCAGGGCCACGATCGTGCGCGGGACGGCGCACAGGGTGCCGTTGAGCGTGGCCAGCGGCCTGATCTGCTTGCCGTCACGGAGGCGGATCGACAGGCGGCGGGACTGGAACTCGCCGCAGTCCGAGGTGGACGTCAGCTCGCGGTACTTGCCCTGCGTCGGGATCCACGCCTCGCAGTCGAACTTGCGGGCCGCCGAGGAGCCCAGGTCGCCCGAGGCGACGTCGATGACGCGGAACGGCAGCTCCAGCGACGTCAGCCACTGCTTCTCCCACTCCAGCAGGCGCCGGTGCTCGGCCTGGCTGTCTGCCGGGTCGACGAAGGAGAACATCTCCACCTTGTCGAACTGGTGCACGCGGAAGATGCCCCGGGTGTCCTTGCCGTGCGAACCGGCCTCGCGGCGGAAGCAGGGCGAGAAGCCCGCGTAGCGCAGGGGCAGCTTGTCGGCGTCGAGGATCTCGTCGCGGTGGTAGGAGGCGATGGCGACCTCGGAGGTGCCCACCAGGTAGAGGTTGTCCTTCTCCAGGAAGTAGACGCCTTCGGCGTCCTGTCCCAGATAGCCGGTGCCGGCCATGGACTCGGGACGCACCAGCGCGGGCGTCACCATCGGCGTGAAGCCGGCCGCCGTGGCCTGGGCGATCGCCGCGTTCACCAGGGCGAACTCCAGGAGGGCGCCGACACCGGTGAGGAAGTAGAAGCGGGAGCCGGAGACCTTGGCGCCGCGCTCGACGTCGATCGCGCCGAGCAGGGAGCCGAGCTCCAGGTGGTCCTTCGGCTCGAAGCCCTCGGCGGCGAAGTCTCGGATCTCGCCGTGGGTCTCCAGCGTGACGAAGTCCTCCTCGCCACCGACCGGGACGTCGGGGTGCACGAGGTTGCTGAGCTGGGCCAGCAGCTCCTGGGTCTCGGTGTCCGCGGCGTCGCGCTCGGCGTCGGCGGCCTTGACGTCGGCGGCCAGCTGGCTCGCCTTCTTCAGCAGCTCCGCCTTCTCGTCCCCGGATGCCTTGGGGATGAGCTTGCCGAGCTGCCTCTGCTCGGCGCGGAGTTCGTCGAAGCGGACGCCGGACGACCTGCGCCGCTCGTCGGCGGACAGGAGGGAGTCGACGAGCGCGACGTCCTCTCCACGGGCGCGCTGCGAGGCGCGCACTCGGTCAGGGTCCTCACGGAGCAGGCGAAGGTCAATCACGTGCCCCAGGCTACCGGGGCGCGGTACGCGCTCACGACTCACTATTCCGATACGCGTCTTACGTTGCGTTATGAGGGGATTGCGCGCCGTGTCAATAAAGCGCGCCCAGCTCTCTGGAAGAAGCACTTGTGTGGCGGGCCGTTGACCGGATTCCCTTGCGCGTAGCGGTACTTGGAGGGCTCTTGTCCACAGGGACCCCCAGACTCCGAAAAGTTATCCACAGGGTGTGTGGAAGAACTGTGGATGTCGGAATTGATCACTCCGTAAGACGATGATCTCATCGAGGAATCCCAGGACAAACCTGCCCTACCCACACCTTTGGAGGGAAAATGATCGCTCCAAAGGGTGGCGCAAGGGGAAGGGGTGGACGAAGGGTGATATGCGTGAAGGTGGACGCAGAGGGGCGCTGAGGGCAGATTTATCGACAGACTCACCCTTGTCTGTCGACTTGTCCCCAGGTCGAGATGCGGACCTGTGGAAAACTTCTGTGGATAACGACGATCAGCAGGTAGGACCGGCCGAGAGCAGTCGGGGGGCCGGCGGCCGGCTCATGACCGCCGCCGCTCAGAACCGCCCGTCCTGGCAGCGCGCCACCCAGTCCGCCGCCGCCACGAACTCCTCGTCCGACGTCCCCAGGCGCGGCGGCTCCACGTCCGAGGGCCGCAGGTCCGCCCGCGGATACGAGCCCAGGAACCGCACCTGCAGACAGATCCGCTTCAGCCCCATCAGGGCCTCCGCGACCCGGCGGTCGGAGATGTGCCCCTCGGCGTCGATGCAGAAGCAGTAGTTGCCGATGCCCGCGCCCGTCGGACGGGACTGGAGCAGCATCAGGTTGATCCCGCGGGTGGCGAACTCGCCGAGCAGGTCCCGCAGCCCACCGGGATGGTCGTCCCGCTGCCACAGCACCACCGACGTCTTGTCCGCTCCGGTCGGCGCGGCGGGCCGGGCGGGGCGGCCGACCAGCACGAACCGCGTCTGCGCGTTCTCCGCGTCGTGGATCTCCGTCTCCAGCGCCACCAGGCCGTACCGGGCGGCGGCGAATTCACCGGCGAAGGCGGCGTCGTACTGGCCCTCCTGGACCAGACGCGCGGCGTCCGCGTTCGACGCGGCGGACTCCCAGTGGGCGTCCGGGAGGTTGTTCTTCAGCCAGTTGCGGACTTGGGGCTGCGCCGCCGGATGAGCGGAGACCGTCTTGATGTCCGACAGCTCGGTGCCCGGCCTGACCAGCAGCGCGAAGGTGATCGACAGCAGCACCTCGCGGTAGATCGTCAGCGGCGCGCCCGCGACCAGCTCGTCGAGCGTGGTCGTGATGCCGCCTTCCACGGAGTTCTCGATCGGCACGAACGCGGCCTCCGCCTCGCCGACGCGCACGGCGTCGAGCGCGGACTGCACGGACACGTACGGGATCAGCTCCCGGGTCGCGGCCTCGGGAAGCGTGCGCAGGGCGACCTCGGTGAAGGTGCCCTCGGGGCCCAGATAGGCATAGCTCGCTGGCATGACCTCACCCTAATGGGCCTGGCGAAACCGGGCGTGCGCCTTCCGGCACCGGCCACCCGCGAGGGCGACGCGCGCACCGCCGGTCGCCGTACTCGGCCCGGGGCCCGCCGAGGGCGATCCCGCCTCCGGCCCGTCCTCACCCCTCCAGCAGCCGCTGCCCCACGTACTCCCCCTCGGCCGCCCCGCCCGGCACCGCGAACAGTCCGCTCGCCTCGTGCCGGACGTACCGCGACAGCGCGTCGCCCCGGTCGAGCTTGCGCTGGAGGGGGACGAAGCCGCGCAGCGGGTCGGCCTGCCAGCAGATGAAGAGCAGACCGGCGTCCGGCACTCCGTCCGCGTCGATGCCGTCGTGGTAGGAGAACGGCCGGCGCAGGATCGCCGCCCCGCCGTTCTGGTCGGGCCGGGTGATGCGCGCGTGGGCGTTGAGCGGCACGACCAGGTTCCCCGCCCGGTCCGTCTTCTCCAGGTCCATCTCGGCCGTCTCGGTGCCGCCGGTCAGCGGGGCACCGTCGGCCTTGCGGCGCCCGATGACGTCCTCCTGCTCCTTGACGGAGAGCTGTTCCCAGTCGTCGAGCAGCATCCGGATCCGGCGTACGACGGCGTAGGAGCCGTTCGCCATCCACGCAGGGTCCTGCGAGCCGGACTCCGGGACGAAGATCCGCCGGTCGAAGTCGGCGTCCGCCGGCTTCGGGTTGCGGGTGCCGTCCACCTGGCCCATGAGGTTGCGTGCCGTCATGGGGTGCGCGGTGGCGCCGGGGGACCGGTTGAATCCGTTCATCTGCCAGCGGACCCGTGCGGCCTGGCCCGCGTCCTTCTGGACGGCCCGCAGCGCGTGGAAGGCGACCAGCGCGTCGTCGGCGCCGATCTGTACCCACAGGTCGCCGTTGCCGCGTGCCTTGTCCAGCCGGTCGGAGGAGAACTCCGGCAGCGGATCAAGGGCGACCGGGCGCTGCTTCCCGAGTCCGGTCCGGGCGAAGAAGCTGTGCCCGAAACCGAAGGTGATCGTCAGGGAGGACGGTCCGGCGTCCAGGGCGACCCCCGTGTCGTCCTGCCGGGCGGCCTCGCCCGCCATCAGCCGCCGGGCCGTCTCCGACCAGCGGCGCAGCAGCGCCGCCGCCTCATTGCGCCCGGCGCCCGGCACCAGGTCGAAGGCGACGAGGTGACCGCGTGCCTGGAGTCGCTGCACGATGCCGGGCTGATGTTTCCCGTGAAACATCACCTCTCCGGCCCCGAGCGAGCTGAGCGGGGCCGCGACGGCCGGACGGGCGGCGTATCCGGTCGCCCCGCCGGCCACGCCGAGCACCAGACCGGTCGCCCCGGCGGTCCCGAGTAGCCGGCGCCGCGAGAGCCCGCCCGTGGCCGGGCTCCCGGTGGCGCCCGCGTCAGGGGCAGCGGCGTCCGCCTGCGTACGGGCCTGGGGGAGGGACTGGTCGGTCATGGTGGGGTTCAGCCGATCTGCGCGTTCTTGGAGACGGTCGCCTGGTCGATGTCGGAGGTGCGCACGGTCACGGCGACCTTCCAGTCGCCGGCCATGGGGATCTGCACCCCGCTCGCCGACCAGTGTCCGGTGGAGATGTGGTCGGGGACGACGGGCAGCGGCCCGATGTCCTGCGACTCCAGGGTGAAGGCGATCTTCACCTCGGGGACGTCGAAGGCGCGTCCGTTGGGCCGCTGCACGTAGACGTGCATCTCGTTGGAGCCGGCGCGCGCGGGATCGAGGTCGATCCGCACGACGCCCTTGCCGTCCTCGCCGCCGGTGTCGAAGGACATGTCCAGGGTGAGCGCCCCGGCGGCGTTCGCCTCGGCGGTCGCGGACGAGGAGGCCGCCGCGGCCTGCTCCTCGGTACGGCCGGGCTCGGTCGACGTCAGCATGGTCGTGACGGCGAGCAACGCGACGGCGACACCCGCCTCGGCGAGCACCGAGCGGCGCAGCCCGGAGCGGTACGGGTCGGCGTCGCGCTCCCGCTTGCGCCGGGCGGTGTCGACGGCGGCCCGCTGCCGGGCGAGTTGCGCGGCCCGTTCGGAGTCGCCGCCGGCGTCGGCGGAACCGGCTCCGGAGGCATCGCCCGCACCGGTCCCGGACGCGCCCTTCACCGCGGTGGACGTCCCGGCACCGGTGGTGACGTGCTCCTTCTCGGCCTCATCAGCCGTCACCTTCTCGGCATCCGCTTCCGCCACGCCGGACTCCGCCAGCCGTGCCGTCCACCGGCGCGAGATCCACGCGATGCCGACCAGCAGCACCACGAGCCCGATCTTGATGAGCAGCAGCTGCCCGTACCGGGTGCCGGTGAACGCCGACCACGATCCGAGCTGCCGCCACGACTGGTAGATCCCGGTCGCGGCGAGCGTCAGCACGCTGCCGAACGCCAGCTGCGAGAACCGCCGTACGGCCGCCCCGTCGACGGGCGTCTCCGCGGGCGCCCGGTACAGGGCCACCAGCAGCGCGGTCAGCCCGCCCAGCCAGCCCGCGACGGCCAGCAGGTGCAGGACGTCGACCGGCATGGCCAGCCCCGGCTGGAGCCCGGTCGAGGCGTGCTCGGACATCGCCCAGCTCGCCGCGAGCCCCGCCGCCACGACGGTCCCGCCGATCGCGAGCCCGAAGGTGAGGTCCCGCTTCTCCTCGTCGTCCCGCTTGTCGTACGCCCCGAACAGCACCGCGATGAACAGCGCCGCCGCGGCGAGCAGCAGCAGCCGCGAGACGAGGGCCGCGCCGGTCTTGGTCTGGAGGACCTGCCCGAGCAGATCCAGGTCGAAGATGTCACCGACCTTCCCGCTGCCGGTGTAGGAGCCCCGCACGAGCAGCAGCCCGAGCGTGGCCGCCGTCAGCGCGAGCCAGCCGGACACCACGAGCCGCTGCATCGACCGCACGGCCGTCCCGCGCCGCCAGCAGCCGAGCACGAACGCCGCGCCGCCGGCCAGGACGATGAACCCGGCGTACGACACGTACCGGCCGAAGCCGTAGAGCACGCCGACGACTCCGCCGCCCGCGCTCTGCCCGTCGACGGCGACGGAGGTCTTCGAGGGCGCGCCGATCGAGAAGGTGTAGGCCCCGGCGACGGGATGGCTGTCCTCGGACACCACCTGGTAGGTGACGGTGTACGTGCCGTCGGGCAGGCCGCCGTGCAGCTTCACGGCGTAGGTCGTCCCGCCGGTGCCGACGGGGTCGGCGCGGTCCACGCGCTTGCCCTTGGGGTCGAGGACCCGCAAGGAGTCGTCGGACAGGGCGACCTTCTCGGAGAAGGTCAGCGAGACCTGCTGCGGGGCCTTGTCCACCACCGCCTCCTGCCGTGGGTCGCTGCCGGTCAGCGCGGCGTGCGCGGAGACCGGGCCGGCGCCGGCGAGGAGCAGACCGGCGGCGGCGAGGAGCAGCAGCACCAGCGTCCGGACCCGGGGGGCGATGGTTGACGTCAAGGCGATCTCTCCCTCAGTGTCCGGTCTTCGGGTTGTACGTCGCGGACTTCACCGGAATCCCGACCGTGACGGTGCCCGAGTCCGCGAAGTGGAGCTCCACGGTCACCTTCTCGCCCTGCTGGGGCTTCCGCTTCAGCTTTTCGAACATCAGATGGTTGCCGCCGCTGCGGAACACGAGGGTCCCGTGCGCGGGGACCGTGAGGTCCTTGGCCTGACGCATCGCGGAGTCGACCGTCACGTGGGCGGTCACCTCGCCGATGTCGCTGGTCACGGACGTCAGCTCGTCCTCCGTACCGCCCGAGTTGGTCACCGTCAGGAAGCCGGCCGCCATCGAGCCGGACACCGGCTGCGGCATGTAGGCGCCGCTGACGGACAGGTCGGCCGCCGAGTCCCCGGAGCCGCAGCCCGCGAGGAGCATCGCCCCGGCCAGGATCGCGACGGGTGCGACGCGACGGCTCACGGCCGGGCCCCCTTGATGAGCACGGGGAGGTCCTTGGTGTAGTCGTCCACCGAGGCGTCCTCGGTGTAGAGGACGTACCCGGCGTCGGTCTTCGGGGAGAACGCGACGACCTGGGTGCCGTGGGTGGAGACGACCTTGCCGTTCTTGTCCTTGTGCGGCGCCTCGATGGAGATGCCGAGGGTGCGGGCGCCGGCCTGGATGGTGTCGAAGTCACCGGTCAGGCCGACGACCTGCGGGTCGATGCCCTTGAGCCAGGTGCCGAGCGCGGCGGCGGTGTCCCGCTCGGGGTCGGTCGTGACGAAGACGACGCGCAGTTCGTCCTGCTGGGCCTTGGGCAGCTGCTTCTTGGCCACGGCGATGTTGCTCATGGTGGTCGGGCAGACGTCGGGGCAGTTGGTGTAGCCGAAGTAGATCAGCGTCGGCCTGCCCGCCGTCTCCTTGCGCAGGTCGTATTTCTCGCCGTGGGTGTCGGTGAGGACCAGGTCCGGCTTCTCGAACGGCTTGTCGAGGACGATGGCGGCCTTGTCGGAGCCCGCCTCCTCGGAGACCACGGTCACCGGCGAGGCGTCGTCGTCACCGCCGCCGCAGGCGGTCAGGGTCAGGGTGGCGGCGGCGAGCAGGGCCGCCGCCGCGAAGGTCTTCTTACGCATGTGCAGTCTCCCGGGGGACGCCCCCGGGCCCCGGCCGGCGTGTGCCGGACGGGGACCCGGGGACGACCCGAGGTATGGGTTCGGGGTGGGTCAGGCGGTGGTGCGCCGCCGGCCGGCGAGCACGCCGTAGGCCACGCCCAGCGCGCCGACGGCGATGCCGACCACGGCCAGGACGCGGGCGGTGGTGTCGCTGCTGTCGGCGGGCTCGGCGGCGGACGTCCTGGCGGAGGCGGCCTCGGCGTCGTGGGCGCTCTTGCCGCCGGAGGCCGAGCCGTGGTGGCCGCCCTCCTCGGCGGCGGACAGCTGGAGCACGGGCGCCGGGTTCTCGGGTTCCTCCTGGCCCTCCTGCGGCACCTCGATCCAGCGGACGACCTCCTTGTCGGAGTACGTCTGCACCGCCTTGAAGACGAGCTGGTCGGTGTCCTCGGGGAGGGTGCCGACGGACAGGGGGAACTTCTGGAAGAAGCCGGGCTCGACGCCCTTGCCGTCCGCGGTCCAGGTGACCTTGCTGACCGCCTCGGTGATCTTCCGGCCGTGCAGCTCCAGCGGCTTGTCCAGCGTGGACTTGGTGACCTCGGCCTTCCAGCCGGGGACGGGCTGCGGCATCACGGACGCCAGCGGGTGGTCGGTCGGGAAGGTGACCTCGAGCTTGGTGGTCGAGGCGTTGTCGCGCTCGTTGGGCACCTTGAAGTCGACGACCGCGTAACCGCCCTTGGCGGCCTCGCCCTCCGGCTGCACGCTGACATGGGCGAACGCGGGCGCGGACAGGGCGAGCACGGCGGTGCCGGCGAGGGTGCCGGCGGCGGCGAGACGAGAGGCCTTCATTCGGAGCACTCCACTGTGAGTGAGATACGGGATTTCCGGTGGTGAAGAGGATTACGCGTGCGCGGAGGTGCCTGATCACGGGGGGATCGGCGGGAAACCGGTCACCGGGACCGGCGTGCCGGACCGCCCCGCGGCCGGGGAACGGGCGCACGCGCGCGTGCCGCACGACGGCGGCCTCTTCGCACCCGTGGGTGGAGTGGTGGTCGCGTCGTGTCAGGCGGCGAGGCAGAGCGCGGCGGTGGCCGGCGGGCCGCGCCTGATCACGGTGTGCTGGAGCACGACGGTGCGCGGGGCGGGCAGAGCGTGTCCCTCGGCCCGCGGAGGGCGCGGGCCCGCCACGGGCGCTCCCGGCAGCCCGGCCCGCAAGGCGCGCACCAGCGCGAGCGCCCCGCGCAGGGAACGTACGACGGCGCCTTCGGCAACCGCGTGCGCCGACAGCGCGGACATCTCGGCGATCCGCAGCACTGCCAGGTCCCCGCGCCGCAGCAGCCATCCCGCCACGAGCGCCGCGAGCAGGTGGCCGAGCAGCATCGGCAGGGACGGCAGCAGCGAGAAGGACGTCGCGTCCACGGCCGACGCCATGGAGTCCGCGTGGACGTGCGCGGCCCGCGCCCCGGCGCCCGGGCCGATCCGGGCGTGGGTGAGGATCCGCTCGGCCTGGACGGGACTGATCGCCGCGGCGGCGGTGCCGCACACGAGCCGCGCCGCCTGCTGGACGAGCGCCGCGTCGGACACCGGTCCGGAACCGGAGGCCGCGGAGGACGCCCCGGCCGTCACCGTGCCGTGCTGTCCGAGCCCGAACAGCGTGTGCAGGACGGTCTGTCCGCCGGCGAGCAGCGCGGCCGTGGCGGGCAGCGAGCGCACCCGGCCGGTGAGCGGCACCGTGACGAGGACGACCCCGAGGAACCCGGCGCCCAGCGTCCACAGCGGGATCGCGGCGCACGAGCCGAGCGCGTGCCCGACCCCGGCCAGCACGACGCAGACCGCGGCGAAGACCGCGGCCCGCAGTACCCGGAGATCGCTTCCGGCGCGCCCTGTGCGCGGGTGGGGGGCAGACATGGCGGGCTCATCATCCCACTGGCCCAACGGCCGCCATACGGCAGGTCCGCAAGATGACATACGGCCGAAAGCTCACGTTCTGGTGTGGCCCGCCACCACATACACCGATTCACGCATAGACGCATCGACCATATGGGCGGCATCACGTCACGGATGTGCTTACGGGCGGTCACACGCGGCAATACGTATCGGTATGTCGAGCCGCAGCCAGGAGGCTGGAGCATGAGCATCTGGTGGTCACTCCATCTGCGGCGCGACGCCGCGAGCGTGCCACTCGCCCGGCGCCTGCTCATGGGCACCATGGAGACCGCGGGGGTGGACTCCGACGTCTCCTACGACCTCTCCGTCGCCCTCAGCGAGGCCTGCGCCAACGCCGTCGAGCACGGCGGCGCCACCGCCCCGGACGGCGCGCCCCAGGCGTACCGCGTCACGGCCTACCTCGACGGAGAGCGGTGCCACATCGAGGTCGCCGACTCCGGCCCGGGCTTCACCCCGCCGCGCCGGGTCGCCCGCCCGGTCGCCTCGGACGCCGAGCACGGCCGGGGGCTGTGCCTCATCGAGCAGCTCGCGGACCACGTCCAGTTCGGCAGCCAGCCGGGCCGCGGCGGGGCCGTGGTCAGCTTCGAGAAGATCCTCAAGTGGAAGAAGGACCCGGCCCTGATGCCTGTCTGAGCCACCCCGTCACGCCACCGGCACGACCGCCGGCTCCCCCGCCCGCCCGGGCTCGCGCCGGCCGAGGGCGTGCCGTGTCGCCGGACCCATCGCGTACGACGCGGCCAGCATCACCGCGCCCAGCGTCAGCCAGCCCGGGGTCCCCCAGTCCACGAGCAGCGACGTCAGCAGGAGCGGGCCGAGGGTCCGGGCGACGGTGACGCCGGTCCCGAACAGGCCCTGGTACTCGCCGGTGCGTCCCTGCGGGGCCAGGTCGAACGACAGTTGCCACGACCCCGCCGACTGCCCCATCTCGGCGATCACCTGGAGCACCGCCCCCAGCACCAGTACGCCGGCGCCGATCCACAGCGGGGCCCCCGCGCTCAGGGCGAACGCCCCGCACGCGGCGAGCATCACCCAGCCGGCCCGCCGGATCGCCCGCGTCGCCGTGGCCGGTCCCGTGACCCCGCGCGCCACCCGCACCTGAAGCGCCATCACGGCACCGGTGTTGAGCACGAACAGCGCCGAGACCATCCAGGCGGGGGCGTCGGTCCGCCGCGTGATCCACAGCGGCAGGACGAGACTGAGCAGCGGAAGCCGCAACAGCAGCACGGTGTTGAGCAGCGCGAGCACCGCGTACGGCCGGTCGCGCAGCACCCCGAGCCCTCCGGGACGCCGGCCGGACCCGGCCCGTACGGCGGGCAGGCGCAGCAGCAGCCCCGCGCACAGCAGGAAGCTCAGCCCGTCCAGCGTGAACACCGCCAGGTACGCCGTCCGCGTCCCGGCGTGCAGCGCGAGCCCGCCGAGCCCGGCCCCCACGGCCAGACCGGCGTTGAGCGTCGACTGCAGATGGGCCAGCAGCCCCGTGCGCTCCCCGGCGGACACCAGCCCCGCGAGCAGCGCCTGGCGGGCCGCCGCGAGGCCGGACTGCGCGGCGGCGTACGCGCAGGCGACCAGGACGAACGGCAGGAAGCCGCGCACGATCGTGAAGGACGCCACGGCCGTCCCCGTCGCCAGGGCCAGCAGCACCGCCGTCCCGCGCGGTCCGCGCCGGTCGGCGAGCCGGCCGAGCGGCACCCCGGCCAGCGAGCCGACCGCCCAGCCGACGGTCAGCCCGAGGCCCACGCGCGCGGGGCCGAGCCCCACGATCTGGGTGAAGTACAGCGCGGACGTCGTGTAATAGGCGCCGTCGCCGACCGAGTTGCTCAACTGGGCCAGGGCGAGGACGCGCCGGGGACCGGCGGGCGGGAGAAGACGGGTGGTCATGACACGACCGTAGAGAGGGAGTGGGCCCGGGAAGAGGCCCATTCCAAGGGCTTCTCAGGGGCCCAATCCGGCCTCGTCCAGAACCCGCGCCAGCACCTCCAGCGCTCCCCGGTAAGCCCCCTCCCGAGGTGTGCCGTACCCCACGACCAGCCCCTGCGGCCTGCCCGCGTCCGGTGTGTGCCAGTGGTCGCCCAGCCGTCCCACCGCGAGTCCGTGCGCCCGCGCCCGCGCCAGCACGCGCTCCTCGTCGTCGACCTCCACGAGGGCGTGCAGCCCGGCCGCGATCCCCCGCACCCGGGTGCGCGCCCCCAGCCGGTCCAGGAGCTGGTCCCGGCGCCGCCGGTAACGCAGTCGGCAGGACCGTACGTGCCGGTCGTAGGCGTGGCTGTCGATCAGCTCGGCGAGCGCCAACTGCCCGAGGGACTCGGTGTGGTGGTCGCTGTGCAGCTTGGCGTCGGCCACCGCGTCCACGAGGTGCGGCGGCAGCACCATCCAGCCGAGCCGCAGCGCGGGCCCGAGCGTCTTCGAGGCGGTCCCCAGATACGCCACCTGGCCCGGCGCCATGCCCTGGAGGGCGCCGACCGGCTGCCGGTCGTAGCGGAACTCCCCGTCGTAGTCGTCCTCCACGATCAGAGCGCCCCGCGTGCGGGCCCACTCGGTGAGCGCCCGCCGCCGCTCCGGGTGGAGCGTCACCCCGGTCGGGTACTGGTGCGCGGGCGTCAGGACGACGGCCGCGCACTCCCCGGGCACGCGCGCCCCGCGCCCGTCGACCTCCAGCGGCACCACGGCACCCCCGTGCCGCCGTACGACCTCCCGGTGGAACGGCAGCCCGGGGTCCTCCAGGGCGAGCGGGCCGCCGTCGAGCACCCGGGTGAGCAGCGCCAGCCCCTGCACGTACCCGGAGGTGATCACGATGCACTCCGGGGGAGCGACCACACCGCGGGCCCGGCCCAGATAGCCCGACAGCGCGGTCCGCAGCTCGATCCGCCCCCGCGGGTCGCCGTAGTCGTAGGCGAGGGAAGGCGCCCTCGTGACCGCCGAGCGCAGCGCACGCAGCCAGGCCGCCGCCGGGAACGCCCCGACGTCCGGGCTGCCCGGCCGCAGGTCGAACCGCGGCGCGGGCGCCGGCGCATGGGCCCCGGCAGGCCCCGCCTCGACGGGTGGCAGCGCGGCGACCCGCGTACCCGAGCCCTGGCGGGCGGTCAGATATCCCTCGGCCACGAGCTGGTCGTAGGCGGCCTTCACGGTGTTCCGCGAGACACCGAGCTCCCCGGCGAGCTGCCGGGTGGCGGGCAGCCGCTCCCCGGGCGCGAGCCGCCCGTCCCGCACGGCGCTCCGCAGGGCACGCTCCAGCCCCGCCCGGCGCCCCTCGCCCGCGGCGACCGCGAGATGCAGGTCCAACCCCCACCCCCACCAGCGACGACGGCCGGGCACCCCGTGGGGCACCCGGCCGTCCTGTGTCCGTCCGCCTCCGGACCTCAGCCCTTCAGCGCGGCCATCCAGCTCTCGACCTCGTCCGACCGCCGCGGCAGCCCGGCGCTCAGGTTCCGGTTGCCGTCGGCGGTGACGAGGATGTCGTCCTCGATCCGCACGCCGATCCCGCGGTACTCCTCCGGCACGGTCAGGTCGTCGGCCTGGAAGTACAGGCCCGGCTCGACGGTCAGGACCATGCCGGGCTCCAGCGTGCCGTCCACGTACGACTCCACGCGCGCGGCGGCGCAGTCGTGCACGTCCATGCCGAGCATGTGCCCGGTGCCGTGCAGCGTCCAGCGGCGCTGCAGCCCGAGCTCCAGCACCCGCTCGACCGGGCCCTCGACGAGCCCCCACTCGACCAGCCGCTCGGTCAGCACCCGCTGTGCGGCGTCGTGGAAGTCGCGGTACTTCGCGCCCGGCTTCACGGCCGCGATACCGGCTTCCTGGGCGTCGTACACGGCGTCGTAGATCTTCTTCTGGATCTCGGTGTACGTGCCGTCGACGGGCAGCGTCCGCGTGACGTCGGCGGTGTAGTACGTGTGCGTCTCGACACCCGCGTCCAGCAGCAGCAGGTCGCCGGAGCGCACGGGTCCGTCGTTGCGCACCCAGTGCAGCGTGCAGGCGTGCGGGCCGGCGGCGCAGATGGAGCCGTAGCCGACGTCGTTGCCCTCGACGCGCGCGCGGAGGAAGAACGTTCCCTCGATGTAGCGCTCGGAGGTCGCCTCGGCCTTGTCGAGGACCTTCACGACGTCCTCGAAGCCGCGCACGGTGGAGTCGACGGCCTTCTGCAGCTCGCCGATCTCGAAGTCGTCCTTGACCAGCCGCGCCTCGGACAGGAAGACCCGCAGCTCCGCGTCCCGCTCGGCGGTGACCTTGTCGGTCAGCGCGGCCTCGATGCCGGCGTCGTACCCGCGCACGACCCGGACCGGGCCGGTGGCCTCGCGCAGCTTCTCGGGCAGCTCGCGCACGTCGGAGGCGGGGATGCCGTACAGCTTCTCCGCCTCGGTGAGGGAGTGCCGCCGGCCGACCCACAGCTCGCCCTGGCCGGAGAGCCAGAACTCGCCGTTCTCGCGGTCGGAGCGCGGCAGGAGGTAGATCGTGGCCTCGTGGCCGCCGGTGACGGGCTCGAGGACGAGCACGCCGTCCTCGGTCTGGTTGCCGGTGAGGTACGCGTACTCGACGGAGGCCCGGAAGGGGTACTCGGTGTCGTTGGAGCGCGTCTTCAGGTTGCCCGCCGGGATCACCAGGCGCTCGCCGGGGAACCGCTCGGACAGCGCCGCGCGGCGGGCGGCGGTCTCGGCGGCCTGCGGGATCGGCTTGAGGTCGTGCAGCTCGGTGTCGGCCCAGCCGGACTTCATGTTCTCGGCGAGCTCGTCGGACACGCCCGGGTACAGGCCGTTCTTGCGCTGCTTGATCGGCTCTTCCGTCTCTTCCGGGGTCTCCGGGGTGAGCTCGTCGGCCACGGTCATCCTCCTCGATACGGCATTCGACCCCGTCCATCGTACGGTCGCGGCCGCCCGGTCCGGAGAGTGCGGGACGAGCCGTCCGCCGCTGCTATGGCGCAGGCCACGCGCCTGTTATGGGGCGGTCACCGTGGGCCCGCGGGGCGTCACGCGAAGCGAGCGGCCAGCAGGACGACGTCCTCGTCGCTGTCGGTGTGGTCCAGCCCCTCGGGCAGGACGGTCCGCAGCACGTGGTCGGCGACCGCCTCCGGGTCCTGCCGCAGCGCCCTGGGCACCCTGGCGGCCGCCGAGTGCAGCCGGGCGAAGGCGCGGTCGGTGGGGTCGCCGGTCCGGTGCAGCAGCCCGTCGGTGTAGAGCAGCACCGTCTCCCCGGCCTCCACGGTCAGCTCCACGCTGGGCGCCTCCCAGCAGGCCAGCATCCCGAGCGGCGCGGACACGGACGTCTCCACGAACTCCGTGCGCCGCTCCCCGATGAGCAGCGGGGGGCTGTGGCCCGCGCCGGCCAGCGTGATCTTGCGCAGGGCGGGCTCGCAGTAGGCGAACAGCGCGGTCGCGGACCGGGCCGGCTCGGTGAGCCGCAGCAGGAGCTCCAGGTCGGACAGGACCGCCACCGGGTCCTCGCCCTCCATGACGGCGTACGCCCGCAGGCTGGCCCGGAGCCGGCCCATCGCGGCGACGGCGCTCGGGCCCGACCCGGTCACCGAGCCGACCGCGAGGCCCAGCGCGGCGTCCGGCAGCGGCAGCGCGTCGTACCAGTCGCCGCCGCCACGCGGCCCGGTGCCGTGCCGCACGGCGAGTTGCACGCCGGCCGTCCGGGGCATCCGGGCGGGCAGCAGTTCCTCGGTCATGGTCCGCATGGCGGCGCGGGTGCGTTCGAGCTCGACGAGCCGGGCCAGGTGCTCGGCCGCGGACCGGGTGTAGAGGCCGACGAGGTGGCGCTGGCGCTCGGCCGGTTCGGCGGGCTCGTCGTACAGCCAGACGGCGGCACCGAGGCGCCCGGCGTCCTCGGAGGACAGCGGCAGGGCGTAGCTGGCGGCGTAGCCGAGGCGGGCGGCGACCTCGCGGTGGCGCGGGTCCAGTCCGTCCCCGGCGAGCAGGTCGGGCTCGGTGATCTCGCCGTCGCCGCCGGGCAGCCCGTCGAGGATCCGCCCGTACGCCATCGCGCTGCGCGGCACGGTCTCGATGTGCCCGAGGTCGGCGCGGGCGAGGCCCAGGCCGATGGTGGCGTCCGGCCCCTGCCCGTCACCCGGTTCCAGGACGACGAGACCGCGCCGGGCGCCCACGAGGGCGGCTCCGGCGCGCAGCAGTTCCCGGAGGGCATCGTCGAGCGTGCCGGTGCCGACCAGGCGCTCGGTGAGTTCGTGCAGGGTGGTCAGGTCCGACACCCAGCCGGCGAGACGGTCCTGGAGCAGGGTGCCCGGCGCGTGCGGTGAGGCGACCGCCGGGGCGCCCGTGGCTGCGGGTGTGGGCGGGACAGTGTGTGCGGGTGAGGGAACCGTTGAATCGATTCCGGCCACTTTCGGAGGGTGAGGGGCGTTCATGGCGTCCGGCTTTCCGACCGGTGCGTACTGCTCAAAAGCATCGCAAACCCCCATGTCATTCTGCGCCGCCGGCAGTGTCTCCACATGTACACGCACTCGTGAGGGGATGTCCAGCATTGTCCTGCGGGGATTCCTGGTGTCCATGGGAAGCGTGGGCATTCCGCGCACACCTCTTGCGTCGAGGCGAAGTTGGCTTGAAACTGCCTCAGGGAACGGGGTATTGCGGTCGACTGGTTTCACTCCACGGAGCGTCACAGCGGTCGTTATGGGTACGTAATCGGTGAAGACCAGGGGTGGTTGACGACCACCCGGAACCTGGTGACGGAGCCGAGCGTCCTAGCCACCGACGATCGTGCCCCATCCTCCCGTGGCGGAGGCGAAGAGAAATACGCGCGACGCAAAACGCCAGACTTCGCCACCCCACGCCATGCCCATGCTTCTGGTAGACGCAGTATGGACGCGGCCGCCACGGATGCAGTCCACGTTCGGCCCATAGGGGTGTCCCTTGCCCGGAGCAGGGATGTGATGCGCCAACAGGTACGCACAGTGAAGTGATCGACACATGGTGTGATGTGGTCCTCGGTGTTGCCAGCGGTGCAACGGAAAGGAACGAGCGCTCATGCGCGAGATCCTCGGAAGGCGACGCAGGCTCCTGCGCGGCGACGGGAAGTCTGAGCTGATCAGCGCGGCCCTGACCTTCGCGACGCAATGGCGATGGCCCGTGCTGCCGGGCGTGACGGCACCCCCGCAGGGGCGTGCCCGCTGCGGCTGTCCCGACCCCGAGTGCACGGTCCCCGGAGCCCATCCCTTCGACCCCGGCCTCCTCGCGGCCACCACCGACGAGCGCATGGTGCGCTGGTGGTGGGCCAACCGGCCGACGGCGCCGATCATCCTCGCCACGGGCGGGACCGCGCCCTGCGCGGTCAGCCTGCCCGCCCTGCCGGCCGCCCACGCCCTGGCCGCGCTCGACCGGACGGGCATGCGGCTCGGCCCGGTCGTCACCTCGCCGGCCCGCTGGTCGATTCTGGTGAAGCCGTACTCGATGGAACAGCTCGGCGAGCTGCTGTACGCCAAGGACTTCGTCCCCGGCTCGCTGCGCTTCCACGGCGAGGGCGGCTATCTCGCCCTGCCGCCCTCCGAGACGGGGCAGGGGCCGATCACCTGGCAGCGCGCCCCACTGCCCGGCTCCGCCTCGCCGTGGGTGCCCGACGTGGAGGCCGTGGTCGACGCGGTCGTGGAGGCCCTCACTCGTACGGGTGTGAGCGCGCCCGAGTTGTAGGGCTGTCCGGCGCGCGCGGACCGTGTACGGGCACCTGATCGTTAGATTCCGCCCTATGCCGCGTCATTCCAGGGGAAATAGGGCACCGTCGTCGCATCGCCGCGGGCCCCACCAGCGAAGAGTCCGTCTGATCGCCCTCGCGTCCGTCGCGGCGGCCGCGATCGCCCTGCCACTGGCCTGGGCAGCCGCCGGCCAGGTCGTCGAGGCCGGCCGGTCCACGGCCGACGTGCCCGCGAAGGACGCCCCGGCGCGCTCCTCGCGCGGCGGTGCCGCACACCAGTCCCCCCGCTCCGACGCGAAGGCGCCGTCGGTCGAGCCGTCCGGCCTGCTCGGCCTGGGCGTCGCCACGGCCGTGCGCTGCGGACCCGAACTCACCTCGCCCGAGGGCGTCGAGGCGCAGACCTGTGTCCTCACGCAGGGCGAGGAGACCTGGGCGCGCACCTACTACCGCAACGCCACCGGCGGTGCCCTGGACTCCGTGCTCAGTCTGATGGGGCCCGAGGGGCGCACGATCCGGATGCGCTGTGCGGTGGGCGCCGGGGACGAGCCGGGGACCTGCGAGACGCCCCGGCAGCGCGCCCGCGCGGGAGCCGACGGCTACACGGCGGTCACCGAGTTCGCGGAACGGGCCGGACGCCGGGCGCTGTTGCTGCGTTCCGCCAGCAACTCCGCGCCCGCGTCGGCGGGGTCGACCACGGGCGGTTGACACCTGGCGGCATTCCGTAAAGGGCCGCGCACATGGAAAGACCCGGTTGCTGGCGACGGGGGATGCACCAGCAACCGGGCTACTGGAACGGTAACAAGAAGTCGGCGGTTCGCAAATTCGATCCGGGCTTTCCAGTCACGGATTCCCTTGCCCCGCAGGGGAGTTGTGATCGGATTCACCCCTCGCGGGCGGGCGCGTCCCGCTGAACCGCCGTTCAGCCGGGGGCGGGCCCGCCCTCCTGGTCAGCTGAGGGTGACCTGCCGGTTGGTGAGCCCGCCGCGCGCGCGCCGCTCGTCCGGTGTCAGCGGAGCGTCGGTGGCCAGGGCGCCGGCCAGCCGCTCGGCGAACTCGGCCGCCGGCTTCTCCACGTCCTCCGCGCCGACACCGCTCGGCAGGTCCCAGACGGGCACGGTCAGGCCGTGAGCACGGAAGGAGCCCACCAGACGGGTGCCCTCGCCGAGGCTCGACGCGCCCGCCGCGTGCAGCCGCGCGAGCGCGTCCAGAAGCTGCTCCTCGGGGTGCGGCATGACCCAGCGCAGGTGGTTCTTCTCCGGGGTCTCGCACCAGTAGGCGGAGTCCACGCCGGTCAGCTTCACGGTCGGGATGGCCGCGGCGTTGGCGCGCTCCAGGGAGGCGGTCACCTCGGCGGTGGTGTTCTCCGCGTCGGGGACCCAGAACTCGAAGCCCGAGTGCACAACTGGCTCGAACGCGCCTTCGGGGTCGAGCAGGTCCTGCAGCCGCGGGCCGTCGGCCGGGGCGCGGCGGCCCTGGACCGGGGTGCCCGGCTGGGCGGCGAGGGCCTGCTGGAGGGTGTCGGCGAGGTCGCGGCTGATGTCGCCGGAGGCCGTGTCGTTCTGCAGGCCGAGGAGGACCGAGCCGTCGTCGCGGCGCAGCGCCGGCCAGGCCATCGGGAGCACGGTGGCCAGGGTGACGGACGGGACGCCCTCGGGGAGGCCGCCCTTCAGGGGCAGCTCGGCCGTGGCGGCGGGCACCAGCTCGCGCAGGGCGACCCAGTCGCACTCGCCCGGCAGCCCCTCGAACGGGCGCTGCACCAGCTCGGTCACCGCCTGCGCGGCGGCCCGGCCGTGACAGGCCTTGTAGCGCCGGCCGCTCCCGCAGGGGCAGGGCTCGCGTGCGCCGACGACCGGGACCTCTCCGTCGGCGATCTGCGGGCGCTTGGCCTTGGTCTGGGGTCGCTTCTTGGCCATCGTGGGTGTCTCCCGGTTACGGCGTCTGGTACGGGCGCGAGCCTAGCCGTTTCCGCCATGGTCGACGGGAGCCTGTGGACGGAGGACGCGGGCGTGCCGGGAGGAGGGGCGGTCCGCGGCCGTGGGCCGACGGGACGTCAGTCCAGGTCGTCGAAGGCGCCCGTGAAGTCCAGGCCGGGGATGGCGCTGACCGCCGGGGCGGTGACGCGCGTAGCGAAGTCGTCGCGCCGGTGCCCGGCGTGCGCGGCTCGGACGTCGTCGTGGACGACCACCCAGACCGTGACCTCGCCGTGGACGTCGTCGCGTACGCCCCAGTCGTCGGACAGGGCGCCGATGATGTTCAGCCCGCGGCCGCCGTGCGCGGTGACCGAGGGCGTCGCCGGAGCGGGGCGGGTGGGCCCGCCGCCGTCCGTCACCTCCACGGTGAGCCTGCCGCCGCTGTCCACCCGCCAGGCCGCGCGGACGTCGCCGTCCCCCGCCAGGGAGTCGCCGAGCGGCCGGCCGTGTTTGCACGCGTTGCTCAAGAGCTCGGACAGAATCAGTACGGCGTCGTCGATGACCGATTCCGGGACCCCGCCGCTGCGCAGCTGCGCCCGCATCCGGTGCCTCGCCTTCCCCACGCCCGCAGGACCATGGGGTACGGCCATGCTCGACGACGTGGGCACCTCCTGTGCCACCACCAACGCCACCCCCGAGACCTCCTTCGCCCCACGCCACGGAGTGGATGCCCTCTTGGCCTGGACCGGAAACCGGCCAAACAAGGTCCGGTGACGCATTCGCGCGACCGAACACGCAGCGAACGCGCCGGAGCACTCCCTGTCATGGGATGGCTGGAATCCGACGGTGTGGCTGAGAGTGGAGGATGAGGCCGCTGGGGCCACCGGGTCAAGAGGTCGTACGGGGATTGTGCCGGCCCCCGCGGGAGGCTCAGCGTCCGAGCTGGTCCAGCACCGCGCGCGGGCGGTTGGTGATGATGCCGTCGACGCCCAGCTGGACGCACAGATCGACGTCCTGGGGCTCGTTCACGGTCCACACGTGCACCTGGTGGCCGGCCGCCTTCAGGCGCCGCACGTACGCGGGGTGGCTGCGCACGATCCGGATCGAGGGTCCGGCGATGTGCACGCCCGCGGGCAGCCGACCATCCCGCAGCCGGGGCGAGACGAACTGCATCAGGTAGACGGTCGGCAGGGTCGGCGACGCGGCGCGCACCCGGTGCAGTGAGCGTGCCGAGAAGCTCATGACCCGTACCGGGGACTCGGCCGGGGCGCCGGGCGCGTCCAGTCCGAACCGTTTCAGCAGGTGCAGCAGGCGCTCCTCGACCTGGCCCGCCCAGCGGGTGGGGTGCTTGGTCTCGATCGCCAGCTCCACCCGGCGTCCCGCGTCGGCGACGAGCTCCAGCAGCCGTTCCAGAGTGAGGACGGAGGTGTCCTCCGGGTCCTCGGGCCGGACCTCCCAGTCCGGCTCCTCCGCGCGGTTCTTCCACGAGTCGCGGTTCCGGCGGGAGCCGAAGTCCAGGGCGGCCAGCTCGGCGAGCTCCAGGGCGGACACCGCGCCGCGGCCGTTCGACGTGCGGTTGACGCGGCGGTCGTGCACGCAGACGAGATGGCCGTCTGCGGTGAGGCGGACGTCGCACTCGAGGGCGTCGGCGCCGTCCTCGATCGCCTTCCGGTACGCGGCCAGGGTGTGTTCGGGGGCGTCCTCGGAGGCTCCGCGGTGGGCGACGACCTGGATCTGGTGCTGCCGTGCGTGGGTCACCGCGTCATGGTGCCACCGCGCGGGGGTACACGTGCGACCGCGGTGGTCGCGTCAAGGCTGGGATTGCGCCCGTCTAGTGAGAAATGACCTATATAAAGAGTGGCCGTGGACCCACAGGCACCGCTTATGGTGCTCTGACGGCCGTTGGGAAAAGCTGACCGCATACAAATAGGCATGCACAGCCGAGCGCACCGACCGCCGAGGATCAAGCGTGACGGGCGCGCCCGCGTGCGACCGAAGACACCTGCCGTGGATCGAGGAGAGAAGCTGTGAGCACCGAGAACGAGGGCGCCGCGGTACCCCCGGCCCCGTCCGCACCCCCCGTACCGGTGGATGCTCCCGCTGCTCCGGCCTCCCCGGAGCACCCCGCTCCCGAGGGCGCGACGGCGCCGCTCCCGCCGGTTGCGGCCGGCAGCCCGTACGCCGCCGGCGCCCAGGCACACGGCGGGGCCGACGGCTTCCACACCCCCGCCTCGCCCGCCCCGGACGCCGCCTGGCCGCCCCCGCCGCCCTCGGGCACGTCCCCGTACGGCGACGGCGCGGGCGGCGTCATAGGGGCCGGCGGCATGGGCGCCGGTGGCTGGGGTGCCACATACCAGCAGCCCGCGCCGAAGCCGGGCCGCGGCAAGGGCGGCATGCTCGCCGCCGTCCTCATCGCCGCGCTGGTCGCGGGCGGCCTGGGCGGTGGCCTCGGCTACACCCTGGCCAAGAACGACGACAACACCTCCTCCACGACCGTCTCCGCCCCCGACGGCGGCTCGGTCAAGCGCGACCCGGGCACGGTCGCGGGCGTGGCCGCCAAGGCGCTGCCCAGCACCGTGACGATCCAGGCCGAGAGCAGCAGCGGCGAGGGCGGCACCGGCACCGGGTTCGTCTTCGACACCGAGGGCCACATCGTCACCAACAACCACGTCGTGGCCGACGCGGTGGACGGCGGCAAGCTCACGGCGACGTTCCCGAGCGGCAAGAAGTTCGACGCCGAGGTCGTCGGCCACGCGCAGGGCTACGACGTCGCGGTGATCAAGCTCAAGAGCGCCCCGTCCGATCTCAAGCCGCTCACCCTGGGCGACTCCGACAAGGTGGCCGTCGGCGACGCGACCATCGCCATCGGCGCGCCCTTCGGCCTGTCGGACACGGTCACCACCGGCATCATCAGCGCCAGGAACCGCCCGGTGGCCTCCAGCGACGGCACCGGCAGCAACGCCTCCTACATGAGCGCCCTGCAGACCGACGCGTCGATCAACCCGGGCAACTCCGGCGGCCCGCTGCTGGACGCGCGGGGCAACGTGATCGGCATCAACTCGGCGATCCAGTCCACCGCCAACGGCATGGGCGGCACCGCCCAGTCCGGCTCCATCGGCCTCGGCTTCGCCATCCCGATCAACCAGGCCAAGTACGTCGCCCAGCAGCTGATCAAGACGGGCAAGCCCGTGTACGCCAAGATCGGCGCCTCCGTCTCCCTGGAGGACACCAGCGACGGCGCCAAGATCACCGACCAGGGCGCCGGCGGCTCGGACGCGGTCGAGCCGGGCGGTCCCGCCGCCAAGGCCGGCCTCAAGCCCGGTGACGTCATCACCAAGCTCGACGCCACGGTGATCGACTCCGGCCCCACCCTGATCGGCGAGATCTGGACCCACAAGCCCGGCGACAAGGTGACGATCACCTACGAACGGGACGGCCGCACCCGCACGGTCGACCTGACCCTCGGCGCCCGCACCGGCGACAGCTGATCCCCCGCCCGGGCCCCACACACCCCGCGCACCGCACCAGGCCGGTACGCTGTACCCGCTCCGCCCCGGGCGGGCCGGAGCACGGGTGGGTTGCCCGAGCGGCCTAAGGGAACGGTCTTGAAAACCGTCGTGGCAGCGATGTCACCGTGGGTTCAAATCCCACACCCACCGCGTGGATCGAAGGCCCCTGACCAGGAACATCGGTCGGGGGCCTTCGCCGTGCACGCTGCTCGTACGTGACCGTGATCTCCCGTGAGTTCCCGGCCTGTCGGACACGGAGGGGACACAGGCTTCAGTCCCCCCTGGAACCACAGATAGCTGCCTTGAGTTCCGGCGCACTGCTCCAGCAACTCTGCAAGGCCGTCCAACGCCGCGAGCTGAGGCTCATGCCTCCTGCTCGTTCATCAGAGCATCCGCGAACGGATCCACGGCGGTCAGTCTCCCGGGCACTCCGGGCAGCCGGAGCGATCCATCCCGGCCAACGCGGCGCCAGTTACGCGTTGGCCGTGCTGAGTGCAGCTCATCACCACGGGTTCATGATGCCTGCTACAGAGGCTCAGCATCTGACCCTTAAGGTCCGACGCGCATCCGATCAAGCGTCACCTGAGTCGCGCGGGCAATCCGCTGCGGATGCTGCGCCCCGAAACCTCACGCGACGATGATGTCCCAGCGCCCGAACTGGTCGGGGTGGAAACTAACCAGCTGTTTGTATTCGCCCGCGGAATTCACTTCACCCGATGCCGCTCGCGTCGGGGTTCCTCCGTTATAGAGGAAGAGTCGACTGCTTCCAACCGACACGACCTTCCACCAGTCGCCGCCCGGAAGCACCACGGTATCGTGCTGGTGTACGTAGTCGCCGGACGCGTCAAGCTTCCCGCACGAGGCCTTGTGCACATTGACGTGGTAGAAGAAAAGTTGCGTGCGGTTGACGGGTGCTATGTCGGTCCAGCGCCCGAACTGGTCGGCTTGAAAGTCTTTCAGGTTCGTGTAGTTGCCTGCGAGATCGATCTCACCGGATGCAGCTTGTGTGCCGGTTGGCTCCTCGCCAAAGTTGCCGTTGTAGAAGAACAGGCGGCCGCCAGCGAGGGGAACGATGTGTGTCCACGACGAGAACTGCCCTTGCGGGAAGTCCCTGAGGTTGATGTAGTTGCCGTCCTCATCGAGCTTTCCGATCGCGGCAGCACCTGTGTCCGAGTAGAAGAAGAGTCGGGCGCCGTCGAGGGGCACTATGATGGACCAGTGACCAAATTGGTTGGTCGGGAAATCCACGAGGTTGGTGTATTCGCCGTCGGCATCGAGCCTGCCTGATGCAGCTTGTGTGCCTTGCTCGCCGTTGTTGTAGAAGAAGAGTTGGCCACTGTCAAGGGACGCGATGTGCGTCCACTTGCTGAACTGCCCCTGTGGAAAGTCCCTGAGGTTGATGTAGTTGCCGCTGGCATCCAGTTTTCCAGAAGCGGCGGCACCTGAGGTCGAGTAGAAGAACATGGTGTCCACTCTTCCGTTTGGGCAAGTTGGACAATGCGTACCTCAAGTATGGCATTGACGTAAAGCTGCTGCGAGTTGGGCAAGAATTTGAATAGGAAACCTGCAAGTCCATTCAATCGTTGAAGTCGTGACTGGCGTCGATTCCTTCGACCCTCTGGCTGTAAGGGGTGAACGGCGGCTGCACGTCGAGGTCAACGGAATGGCTTCGGCAGGACGCGAAGTGACTCTCACGCGGCAGCGGTCGAGGAGCAGCGGAGGTACCCACCCGGACAACGCGTTGGTCGTCGTGCATTCGAACCAGGCGACGACCTACGACCGCTAGCCACAAGAGCCCTGGAGGGGTAACTCTTGAGGGGCTCATGGGCCATGTGTGGGCCAGAAAGGCCAGCGAGTGTTTCGCGGGGGCCCGCCGTGCAGGTCAGAGGCTGTGGGCCCCGCGATCGCTCATCGGTCTTGAGAAAACCGTCGTGGCGCGAGTCACCGTGGGTTCAAATCCCACACCCACCGCAGATGAACGGCCCTTGACCAGGAACTTCGGTCGGGGGCCTTCACCTTGCGTGGTGCCCGCCAATGACCGTGATTCCCCGTGAGTTCCCGGTCGATCGGGCACGGATGGGGCACGGGCTTCAGTGGCCCTGAAACCACAGATAGCTGCCTGGGGTGCCGGCGCACTGCTCCAGCAACCTTGCAAGATCGTCCAAGGCAGCGAGCTGACGCTCATCGGTGCACCGTTGCCGTAGATCGGGGATCTCACCGAGAGCAAGGACAGCCTCCTGCTCGTTCATCAGGGCATCCCCGTACGGATCCACAGCGGTCAGCCGCCCCGGCACTCCGAGCAGCCGAAGCGAGCCGATCGCATCGGCCAACGCATCCCCGTGCCCGTACGAACCCTGAAGCAGCGTCGCTCGGGACTTGCGTCAGTTACGTGTCGGTCGTGCTGAGTGCAGCTCCACGTCGATTCCCAGGTGCGCACAATGCCTGCTGCGGTAACCCGCCGCGATAATGGCCGGGTGACAGAAAAGCCGCCGGTGCATGCGCCCGTCATCCTCGGTATAGACGACCTACGGCCGCTGCCGTGGACCACACACATCGCGCGCAGCAGCGGCGAAGGTATCAAGCTCCTGCAAGAGCACCGCGACATCTTCATCGACGAACTCTGGCTCGACCACGACCTCGGCGGCGACGACAGCATCTTGCCCGTGGTGACCCTCATGGAGGAAGCCGCTTTCAACGGGCGGCCCTTCCGGATCGGCATGGTCTTCGTACACAGCGCCAACCCCATCGGCTCCGAGACCGTCGTCCGGTCGCTCACACGCTGGGGCTACTCGGTTCAGCGGGCGAGGGCCTAGGTCGAGTCCGCATAGTCCCGCTTGGCTGTCCGTCGAGGTTCGGCGGTGTCTGTTGCTGTCCGGTCTTTTGATGTCAGGCACCGGTGTCGGCGAAAAGGGGCCCTCTTCGGGCGTCGTGACGGTCCAACAGCCTTAAGGCGGCAGTGCGCAGAATGGCGGCATGACGGAACACAGCGCTGACTACACGCGCGCTCTGAACAACGCCGAGAAGATCCTTGGTTTCAGCCTGGCGCAGTATGTCGATCCAAGGCCGACGGAACCCGCCAACGCCTACGACTTCACACGGATCGCGACCGAACACGCCTTCAATGACGTATGGACTCGCAGCGAGCACCTCGACCTCCGCACCCGCGCCCTCATCTCGGTCACCATCACGGCGAGCCTGGGCATCCTCGAGCCGCTCCGGGGCCAGCTGCGTATCGCTCTGCACAACGGCGTGACCAAAGAGGAGATCGTCGAAGCCTTCATCCAGATGGCCGTCTACGCGGGTGTGGCTCGCGCGTTTGAAAGTTACGCCGTGGCACGCGAGATCTTCGCCGAACATGGCGAAGCGGACCCGCCTGAGAGCTGAAGCCCCGACGTCGGCCGCGTCCGCTGGATAACGGCAGTACACGACCGGTCCTCGCCTCCGGCCGCACGGCTGTCGCGGCCGCGACCGGATCGTCGAGAGACCGACCGCGACGCCTGAGCGGCGTCATGAGCGGGGCGACGATCAACAACAGAGCTGAGGATCGTCTGAGGTATGTGGCACGGGTGCGCATCTGCGGCCCCGCCCGTGCTCAGCTGTAGTAGGCGATCTTGTCGTCCAGGACGCCGATGGCCCGGCGCAGGGCGTCCGCGCGTTGTTCCAGGGCGGCGCGGCGGTCGCGGAGGAAGGCGACGCGGTGGTGCGGGGGATGGTCGGCGCGGAGCATCGCGACGAACTCCCGCAGGTCCGCGATGCCGAGGCCCGCGTCGCGGAAGCAGGTGACCAGGCCGATCCAGAACAGGTCGTCCTCGGTGTACTCCCGGTGCCCGCCGGCGGAGCGCCGGATCGGTCCGATGAGGCCTTCGCGCGCGTAGTACCGCAGGGTGTCGAGGGAGACGCCGGTGCGTTCGGCGGCCGCCGCGGGGCTGACGGTGGTCATGGGGTCTGGCTCCTCGGGCAGGGGGTCACCGGGCTTCCTCGAAGCGGGTCATGTGCGCGTCCGTGAGGCGTACGGGGCGGGCCGCGAGCGCCTCCTCGAGTTGTTCCACCCGGCTCACGCCGACGATCGGATCGATGCCCTGCCGCATCAGCCACGCCAGGACGACCTGGTTCCGCGTGGCCGAGAGCTCCGCGGCGACCTCGTCCAGGACGGCCAGCACCCTGGCGGTTCCAGGGTGATCGTAGGCCGACGGCAGGGGCTTGTCCGGACGTACGTAGGAACCCCAGATCAGCGCGCTGTACGCCCACACGGCGAGCCCCTCGGACCGCGCGAGGTCCAGGTCCTCGGCGGTGAGCAGACGGTGGCCGGCCTCCGGGAGGGGGGTGAGGGGGCGCGGCTGGGCGAGGGAGTGGCGCAGTTGCAGGGCCGTGTACGGCTCCACGCGCCGCTCCCGCGCCAGGGACCGGGCGCGTTCGACCCGCCAGGCGGCGTGGTTCGCCGCCCCGACCCGCAGGGCCACCCCCTTGGCGACGAGCTCGCCGAACGCGCCGACCGTCTCCTCCAGCGGCACGACGCGGTCCTCGGCGTGCGCCCACAACAGGTCGACGTGGTCGACGCCCAGCCGTCCCAGGCTCTCCTCCACACCGGCGTGGACGGCCCGGGCGGACAGTCCTTCGGCGCTCTGCGGCCAGGAGTGAGGGACGAGCGGGTTCTGCCGGACCTTCGTCGCGATCCGCACCGCGTCGCGCGCGCCCGGGCGGGCCCGCAGCCACGCGCCGATCACACGCTCGCTCGCGCCGCCGACCCCGCTGGGGTCGTTCCAGAAGGAGTAGCAGTTGGCGGTGTCCAGCCAGACACCGCCACCGGCGACGAAGGCGTCGAGGATCGCGAAGGCCCGGTCGGCGTCGACGCGGGTGCCGAAGTCCATGGTGCCCAGGACGATGTGAGGAGCGTTGGTCGTCGTCATGCGGCTCATGCTGGTATCTGGAGCGCGCTCCAGGTCAAGAGGGCTCCCGCCCGCCTACAACTCGTAGTCCTGCGCCAGCCCATCCCAGTCGACCCCCCGCAACGACTCCTCCGCGTCCTCGCCGGACGGCACCCGGGGTGTGGGCTGGAACCAGACGACCGTGAGGGACGAGCGGTGCAGGACCGGGTCGTGGGCCGGGTCGAGGGCCGTCGAATGGAAGCGGCCGACGCAGGCCACGGGCGGCAGGATCTCGACCGGGCCGAAGGGTCCCGCCTGCTGGTCGGGGCGCTCCAGCTGTGGCGGGGCGAGGTGGACCGGGGTCTTCGGATCGGTCCGCCGGGCGGTGTTCAGGAGGCCGCGGATCCTCATGTCGTTGACGAGCTTGCAGGGGTAGCCCTCCAGCATGCCGCCGTACGTCGAGGTCAGCTGGAGTTCGGCGAGGTCGAGGGAGCGGCCGGACGTGAGGATCACACGGGTCAGGGACATGGGCGGCACTGTAGGGCGGGGTGGGGGCCGGGTCGCCTGACTTTCGCCGTGCGACGGCGTCAGGGGTGGTGGCCCGTGAGGCGGGCCGCCGAGGCGAGCGTGGCGCGGGCCTCCCGCTCGGTCAGGCCGGTGTCGAGGGCCGCCTCGACGAGCGGTTCGACCAGGGCGGGCCCGATGCCGTCCTCGTAGGCCCGGCAGGCGGCCCAGAACAGGCGGGTGTTGCGCTGGCCCTCGTGGGCGGCCAGCACGAACTGGACGAGGCCCTGCCCGTGGCCGCCGGCCGACGGGGGCGTGGGGTGGTGCGTGCGCGGCGGCGGGAGCAGCAGGCGCAGCAGCGCGCGCGGGCAGGGTGCCGGGCCGATGTGGGCGGTGCCGGGGGCGGTGCGGTAGACGCCGTGCTCGGTGCGGGAGCCGGGGCCGACCAGGTAGCCGCCGGCGCCGCGGATGTCGATGCCGGGCGCGAGCCGGCCCGCGGAGTTCGGCACCACCACGTCCGGCGGGCCGGTCAGCCACAGGTGGCGGCCGCCGCTCGGCGTCAGGACGACGACGGTCGGCGGGATGGTGAACAGGTGCCGCAGCGCCAGTTCGCGCAGGGCCGCCGAGGAGTCCGCGTCGGACTTGGTGTCCAGGTCGACGCCGATCAGATGGTGCGGCGGCAGTCCGCAGGCGATGCCGTAGCCCGTGGCCCAGGGGGCGGCGGCGAAGAGCTCGCGGATGCGGGCGGGGTCGGTGGAGGCGTCGTAGACCCCGTGGCCGGGGCGGCCGCACGCGCCGTGGCAGGGCGTGGGCGAGGGGGCGTCGCGGTGCGGGGAGCGCAGGGCCGGGAGCTTCGTCCGGGACAGGGGGATGACGGCCAGTCCGCGTTCGGCGGCTGACAGGGCGTGTGCGAGGGCCAGCGTCGTGGCCTGCCGGTCGGTGGTGGCCATGCTTCTATGTTCGTACGAGTGTTCGAAAAATGGAAGAGGGGGCGGTGTGTGCCGACGGGTGACACGCCGGTCGTGACGAGTGGTTCGCGCGGCTGATGGAACCTTTCGCCCCTTGCAGGGCTTGAGACCGGACTGTCCTGGGTGTCCCGAGTAGGCGCTAAGTGTGGTGAAAGGGGTTTATCGACTTGTCATCACGCTTGAGGGCGAATAGGGCCTTCCGGGGTGGTTCGCCGGGGTTCCGGTGGGCAACTCTGATCTCGCGACGTCGTGCAGGACTCCGGGGCGGTCGGCCAACTGCCCGAGGAAAAGCAGTACTTCACGCACCACCAAAGCGTCCGGCGGGGAGCCTGGGCGCACCTGTTCTGGAGGAACAACATGGCAAGCATCCGCACCGCCCGCGTCGTCGCCGCCGTCACCGCACTCCCGCTCGCCGCCGCCCTGTTCGCCGGGGTGGCCAGCGCGGACAACGGCGCATTCGCGGACGACGGATCCAGCGCGGCCGTCTCGACCGCCGTCCAGGGCCTCCTCGGCAGCGGGGTCGGCGGCGACAACTTCGGCACCTCGTCGACCACCCAGCAGCAGGCGACCGGGTCCGGAGCCTCGAACCAGAGCAACACGGCGCAGGTCAACGGCTCGTCGTTCTCCTCGGTCAACCAGGGCGACGACAACACGTCCGTCACCTTCACCCCGCTCTGGTGGTGAGCTGAGAGGGCCGGTGCCCCGGTGCTCAGGCACCGGCCCTCTCCGTCCGTGGGTGTGCTTGTGGGGTCTCACATGGCTGCGCGGCGGTGCTCCGGTACCGCCGCGCAGGCGTGTGCGCACCCCGGCGCACCCCGGCCCACCCCCGTGCCCTTGACAGCCCTCCGTATCTGACGGACAGTCAGAAACCTTCGGAGGCCTCGGCGGAGGACCAGGAGGCGGCGGTGGGCGGCGACTTGGCGGCGCGGCTGAAGGCGTACGAGGGGCGGCCGGCCGCCACGGCGCGTGCCGGCAAGGACCCCGTGAACGCGCCGATGATCCGGCACTGGTGCGAGGCGATGGGGGACACCCATCCCGCGTACACCGGCCCGGACGCCGTCGCCCCGCCCACCATGCTCCAGGTGTGGACCATGGGCGGCCTCTCCGGCCACGGCGGCCGTGCGCACGCCTACGACGAACTGCTCGCCCTGCTCGACGAGTCGGGCTGCACCTCGGTCGTCGCCACCGACTGCGAGCAGGAGTACCTGCGCCCCCTGCGGCCCGGCGACGAGATCACCTACGACTCGGTGATCGAGTCCGTGTCGGAGCGCAAGACGACCCGGCTCGGCACCGGGTACTTCGTGACGACCCGCACGGACGTCCGCGCCGGCGGCGCCCTCGCCGGCACCCACCGCTTCCGCATCCTCAAGTACGCGCCCGCGCCGTCCGGGGGCGGGACGGGACGAGGCACCCGTCCACGGCCCGTCGTCAACCGCGACAACGCCGGGTTCTGGGAGGGCGTACGCCGGCACACCCTGCTCATCCAGCGCTGCACCGGCTGCGGCATCCTGCGCCACCCCTGGCTGCCCGGCTGCAACGCCTGCGGCTGCCTGGACTGGGACACCGTCGAGGCGTCCGGCGAGGGCACGGTCCACTCGTACGTCGTGGTGCACCACCCGCCCTTCCCCGCCTTCGACCCTCCCTACGCGGTCGGGCTCATCGAGCTGGCCGAGGGCGTGCGGATGATCGGCGGCGTCGTGGGCGTGCCGTACGACAAGGTACGCATCGGGCTTCCCGTACGGCTCGGATTCCGCACGTACGAGCAGGAGTTGGTGCTGCCGGTCTGGCGGGCGCGGGGAAGCGTCCCGGCGCCCGCGGAACCCGAGGAACCCGCGGACGCGCCGGAGAACGCCCTGCCACCGCTGGAGATCCCGGTCACCCGCACGCTGATCGTCGCCGGTGCCCTCGCCTCGCGGGACTACCAGGACGTCCACCACGATCCCGAGCTGGCCCGCCGCCGCGGCTCGCCCGACATCTTCATGAACATCCTGACGACCAACGGCCTGGTCGGCCGCTACGTCACCGACCACTTCGGCCCCACGGCGGTGCTGCGCGGGGTCGCCATCCGGCTCGGCGCGCCCAGCCACCCCGGCGACACCCTGGTGCTGACGGGCACGGTCGAGTCCGTCGACGGCGACACGGCGACCGTCCGCGTGGTCGGTACGAACGGCGCCGGCCGGCATGTGACCGGCGCGGTGACGGTCACCGTCCCCGGGGAGGACCCGGCATGAGCGTGCGCGGAAGGGACCTGCTGTCCGGGCGGGCGGCCGTCGCCGGGATCGGGGCCACCGAGTTCTCCAAGGACTCGGGGCGCAGCGAGCTCCGGCTCGCCGTGGAGGCCGTACGGACCGCCCTCGACGACGCGGGCCTGACGCCGGGGGACGTCGACGGGCTGGTGACGTTCACGATGGACACCAGCCCGGAGATCACGGTGGCCCAGGCGTGCGGGATGGGCGAGTTGTCCTTCTTCTCCCGCGTCCACTACGGCGGCGGCGCGGCCTGCGCCACCGTCCAGCAGGCGGCGCTCGCGGTGGCGACGGGGGTCGCGGAGGTGGTCGTCTGCTACCGGGCGTTCAACGAGCGGTCGGGACGGCGCTTCGGCGCGGGAGTCCAGCACCGCGAACCGACGGCGGAGGGCGCGGCCCTCGGCTGGGCGCTGCCCTTCGGGCTGCTCACCCCGGCGTCCTGGGTGGCGATGGCCGCCCAGCGCTATCTGCACCGGTACGGGCTGACACCGGAGGCGTTCGGGCATGTCGCCGTGGCCGGCCGCCGGTACGCGGCCACCAATCCGGCCGCCCACTTCCACGGCCGGCCCCTCACCCTCGCCGACCACGCGGCCTCGCGCTGGATCGTCGAACCGCTGCGCCTGCTGGACTGCTGCCAGGAGACGGACGGCGGCCAGGCCCTCGTCGTCACATCCGTGGAGCGCGCCCGGGACCTGCCGCACCCGCCGGCCGTCGTCGCGGCGGCCGCCCAGGGGGCCGGCCGGGGGCAGGAGCAGATGACGAGCTTCTACCGGGACAACCTCGGCGGCCTGCCCGAGGCGGGCGTCGTGGCGCGCCGGCTGTGGCGGACGTCCGGGCTCCGCCCGGGGGACGTCGACGTGGGCATCCTCTACGACCACTTCACGCCCTTCGTGCTGACGCAGCTGGAGGAGTTCGGCTTCTGCGGCCGGGGGGAGGCCCCGGACTTCGTCGCGGAGGAGCACCTGCCCCTCAACACCCACGGGGGCCAGCTCGGCGAGGCGTACCTGCACGGGATGAACGGCATCGCGGAAGGCGTACGGCAGGTGCGGGGCACCTCGGTGAACCAGGTGCCGGGGGCGTCGCGGGTGCTTGTGACGGCCGGGACGGGGGTGCCGACCTCGGGGCTCGTCCTCACGGCCGACGGGTGACCGGCGGGGTGGCCATGGGGGACATCCCGCAGTGGAGGGCGGGCGTCCGTCCACCTTCAGGAGGTGGAGCAGGCCCCACCCCTACAACCTGAGGCGGACGCCGCTTCGGCACCTGCGGCCGATCCGCCGGAGCGGGGTCCGCTCATAGCGTGGAGCCATGACCCCACCCGTCTGCACCAGCGCCTCGGACGCCGCGACGCGGTCCCTGCCGAACGCGACGTACCCCTCCTTCTCGTCGTACGTACGGGCCCGCCAGCCGGTGCTGCTGCGTACCGCCCGCTCGCTCACCGCGAACCCGAGCGACGCCGAGGACCTGCTGCAGACGGCGCTGACCAAGACGTACGTGGCCTGGGAGCGCATCGAGGACCACCGGGCGCTCGACGGCTATGTGCGCCGGGCGCTGCTGAACACGCGCACCTCGCAGTGGCGCAAGCGCAAGGTCGACGAGTTCGCCTGCGACGAGCTGCCCGAGCCGGAGCCCCGGCCCGGCCACAACGACGACCCGGCGGAGCGGCAGGCGCTGCGCGACGCCATGTGGCGCGCGATCATGCGGCTCCCGGCCCGGCAGCGGGCGATGGTCGTCCTGCGGTACTACGAGGACCTCAGCGAGGTCCAGACGGCGGAGGTGCTCGGGGTCTCGGTCGGCACGGTGAAGTCGGCGGTGTCGCGGGCGCTCGGCAAGCTGCGCGAGGACCCGGAGCTGGTGCCGGTCCGGTGACCGTCCGAAGGCCCCGGCACCGCTGAGGCCCTCCCCCTCGCCCGTAGCCGCAGAGCCCCGTGAACGCAACGTGACATGATCGATCACCCGGTCCTAGTGACATACCGCGCGGTATGCGCGCAGAATCTCCGCAACCCTTACCACCGCGTAGGCAATGTCGCCCCCGGGAGGACGCCGTGCTGAGCACCATGCAGGACGTACCGCTGCTGATCTCGAGGATCCTGGCCCACGGGTCGACGATCCACGGCACATCACAGGTCATCAGCTGGACAGGCGAGGCCGAACCGCACCGCCGCTCCTTCGCCGAGGTCGGAGCCCGCGCCGCCCAGTTGGCGCACGCCCTCCGCGACGACCTGGGCGTGACCGACGACGAGCGGGTCGCGACCCTCATGTGGAACAACGCCGAGCACGTCGAGGCGTACTTCGCGATCCCCTCCATGGGCGCGGTCCTGCACACCCTGAACCTGCGCCTGCCGGCCGAGCAGCTGGCCTGGATCGTCAACCACGCGGCCGACCGGGTGATCATCGCCAACGGTTCGCTCCTCCCCCTGCTCGCCCCGCTGCTGCCGCACCTGAAGACGGTCAAGCACGTCGTGGTGTCGGGCCCCGGCGACCGTTCCGCCCTCGCGGACGCCTCCGTCCAGGTGCACGACTACGAGGAGCTGATCGCCGGCAAGCCGACGGCGTACGACTGGCCCGAGCTGGACGAGACCCAGGCCGCCGCCATGTGCTACACCTCCGGCACCACGGGCGACCCCAAGGGCGTCGTCTACTCGCACCGCTCGATCTACCTGCACTCCATGCAGGTCAACATGACCCAGTCGATGGGGCTGACCGACCAGGACACCTCGCTGGTCGTGGTCCCCCAGTTCCACGTCAACGCCTGGGGCCTGCCGCACGCCACCTTCATGACGGGCGTCAACATGCTGATGCCGGACCGCTTCCTGCAGCCCGTGCCCCTCGCCGAGATGATCGAGCGGGTGAAGCCGACGCACGCGGCGGCCGTACCCACCATCTGGCAGGGCCTGCTCGCCGAGCTGACGGCAGAGCCCCGGGACGTCTCCTCCCTGACCCAGGTCACCATCGGCGGCTCGGCCTGCCCGCCCTCGCTCATGGAGGCGTTCGACAAGCTGGGCATGCGGGTCTGCCACGCCTGGGGCATGACGGAGACCTCGCCGCTCGGCACGGTCGCCCGTCCCCCGGCCCACGCCGTCGGCACCGACGAGGAGCTCGCCTACCGGCTCACCCAGGGCCGCTTCCCGGCGGGCGTCGAGGCCCGGCTCACCGGCCCCGGCGGCGAGCGCCTTCCCTGGGACGGCGAGTCGGCGGGCGAGCTGGAGGTGCGCGGCCCGTGGATCGCGGGCGCCTACTACAACGGCCCGGACGCTGAGCCGCTGCGCCCCGCCGACAAGTTCAGCGAGGACGGCTGGCTGAAGACCGGCGACGTCGGCACCATCTCCCCCGACGGCTTCCTCACCCTCACCGACCGCGCCAAGGACGTCATCAAGTCCGGCGGCGAGTGGATCTCCTCGGTCGACCTGGAGAACGCGCTGATGTCCCACCCGGACGTCGCCGAGGCCGCCGTGGTCGCCGTCCCCGACGACAAGTGGGGCGAGCGCCCGCTGGCCACGGTCGTCCTCAAGGAGGGCGCCACCGCCGACTTCACCACCCTGCGCGCCTTCCTCGCCGAGGAGGGCCGGATCGCCAAGTGGCAGCTCCCGGAGCGCTGGACGGTCATCGCGGCGGTGCCGAAGACGAGCGTGGGCAAGTTCGACAAGAAGGTGCTGCGCCGGCAGTACGCGGAGGGCGGCCTGGACGTCACCCAGCTCTGACGGGGCGTCCTGGCGGGGGACCGCCGTCGGCCGGCCGCGAGTGGGTGGTAGCCGGTCGCGCGGTTCCCCGCGTCCCATTGGCCGGCACGGATGTCGTCCGGCTCTGCTGGGGCACCTCTGTGGCGGGGGACTGCCGTGGGCCGGCCGCGGGTGGGTGCCGGCCGGTCGCGCGGTTCCCCGCGCCCCTTTCGGGGCGCCGCGTCAGTTGGTGCCGATCCGGGACAGCAGGTCCACGATCCGATCCTGGACCTCGGGGCTCGTGGACCGCTCCGCCAGGAACAGCACCGTCTCGCCCGACGCCAGACCCGGCAGGTCGGCCTGGTCGACGGCGGCCGTGTAGACGACCAGCGGCGTGCGGTTGAGCTGCCCGTTGGCGCGCAGCCAGTCCACGATCCCGGCCCGGCGCCGGTGCACCTGCAGCAGGTCCATCACGACCAGGTTCGGCCGGAAGTCCCCGGCCAGCGCCACCGCGTCGGCGTCGCTCGCCGCACGGGCCACCTGCATGCCCCGCCGCTCCAGCGTCGCCGTCAGCGCCAGCGCGATCTCCGCGTGCTCCTCGATCAGCAGCACCCGCGGCGGATGCTGCTCGCTGTCCCGGGGCGCCAGCGCCTTGAGCAGGACGGCGGGGTCGGCGCCGTACGCGGCCTCCCGCGACGCCTGCCCGAGCCCCGCGGTCACCATCACCGGCACGGACGCGGCGACCGCCGCCTGCCGCAGCGACTGGAGCGCGGTCCGGGTGATCGGGCCGGTCAGCGGGTCGACGAACAGCGCGGCCGGGAACGCCGCGATCTGCGCGTCCACCTCCTCGCGCGAGTGCACCACCACCGGCCGGTAGCCGCGGTCGCTCAGCGCCTGCTGGGTCGTCACGTCCGGCGCGGGCCACACCAGCAGCCGCCGCGGGTTGTCCAGCGGCTCCGGGGGCAGCTCGTCGTCCATGGGCTGCGGGCGCGGGGGATCGGCGACCTCGACGGCGCCGCCCGGCCCGTCCAGCGGCTCGGGCCCCTCGGCGGCGTTCTCGTCCGGGGCGCCTATGGCGTACGACCGGCCGGCCGCCTCCGCCACCGGCGCGAGCCGTGTCTGCCCGGCCCCCGACGGCGCGGAGGGCTGCGGCTGAGGCGCGGCGGGCGCCGCCTGCTCGGCCTGCGGATGCGGGCGCGCGGGCTGCTCGGCGGCCGCACCGCCCCGGGTGGCGGGGTCGGGCGGCGTACCCAGCTTGCGGCGCCGACCGCCGTTCGTCTGGTGCGGCGGCGGCGTGGCCGGCGAGGGCTGCTGGACCTGCGCCGCCTGCCGGGTGAACGGCACTCCCTGCCCCAGCGTGCGCACGCTGATCGCGCGCCCCTGGGTCGAGTTGGGGTCGACGGGGGCGCCGGGCGCCTCGGCGGGCAACGGCTGCGCGGCCCGCTGCTGCCGCCCGGCCGCCGTCTCCGGCGGCAGCGGCGTCCCGGGCGCGGGGGTGCCCTGCGGCACCTGTGGCTGCGCGGGGCCCGGAGCGGCCTGCGGCGGGACGCCCTGCGCGGAGGTGGCGTGCGCCGGAGTGCCGTGCGCAGGGGTGCCCTGGCCCGGGGGCGCCTCGGCCGGGAGCGGACCGCCGGGAACGGCGGCGGGGGGCACGGGCTGGGCGGGGACCGCCTGGGCGGCCGGGGCGGTGACGGGCGCGGGGGCGGCGGCCGGGACGGGCCGCGCCTGCGGCACGCCCTGCTGCGCCGGAACGGGGGCGGCCACCGGAACCCCCGGTGCGGCCCCCTCCGGCGGGCGGGCCACGGCACGCCGGCGCCGTCCGGTCGGCGCGGTCGTGGGGTGCGGCTGCGGCGGGGTGTGGTCCTCGGCCGGGTCGTGCGCGACGGCGTCGTGCCGGCCCTCGTCGGCGGCGGCGTCCGGTACGGCGGCCTGCGCGGCGGCGACCGGTTGCGCACCGGTGCCGGGCGCGCGGTCCGCGTCGGCCGGCGGCAGCGCGAACACCTGGCGGGGTCCGGCCTCCTGGGCCTGCGCGGCGGCGGCCCGTTCGGCCGCGGCGGCCAGCGCCCGCCGGCGCCGCCCGGTCGGCTGAGAGGTGTCACCGGCCGCGGAGGCGTCCGGCCCCGCGGGCTGCTGGGCAGGGTCACCGGCCGCCGGAAGCGCGGGCGCGGGGGCCAGCGCCTGCGGCTGCCCGCCGTCGGGCCGGGCGCGGCGTCCGCCGGACGCCGGCACGCCCTGCGGCGGCACGGTCCCGCCCAGGTTGTTCCCGGCGGCGGCGGTGCCCGCGGCCTGCTCGCCGGCCATGACGACGGCGCCCTCGGAGACCCCGTCCGCGCCGGCCTCGGCCGGGCGTCCACGGCGCCGTCCGGTACCGCCGGAGACCTCGGGCGCGTTCGCCGCCGCGGCGGCCTGGGGCAGCGCGGGCGCGGCGGCCCGCCTGCGCCGCCGGCCGGTCGGCGCGGCATCTTCCACGCCGCCGGCGGCCTCGGCCTCGGCGCCGGGGGCGTCGCTCTCCAGGAAGGCGTCGACGGAGGGCCGCCGGGCCCGGCGCCGACCGCCGCCACCCGTCTGCCCGGTGTCGTCGGAGCCGGCCGTTTCCTCGGCGGGGACCTCCGCGGGAGCGGCGGGGACGGCTCCCGCACCGCCCCCGATCGGCACCTCGAGGACGAACGCGCTGCCGCTCATCCCCGGCACCTCGTGCGTCTGCAGGACACCGCCGTGCGCGCGGACGATCCCGCGCACGATCGGCTCGTGCACCGGGTCTCCCCCGGTGTACGGCCCGCGCACCTCGATGCGTACGACCTCGCCGCGCTGCGCCGCCGCGACGACGACCGTGTTGTCCAGGTAACCGCCCGCCGACACCGGTGAGTTGCCGGTGGCGTCCACCCCGGCCACATCCGCGACGAGATGCGCGAGCGCGGTCGCCAGGCGCTGCGGGTCGACCTCGGCCTCGATGGGCGGCGCGTGCACGGCGAACTGCACCCGCCCCGGCCCGATCAGCTCGACGGCCCCGTCGACGCCCGCCGCGACGACCGCGTCGAGCATCACCTTCGTCCGCTGGATCTGTTCGGCCCCGGCGTCGAGCCGCTGGTAGCCGAGGACGTTGTCGATCAGGGTCGTGATCCGCGAGTAGCCCGCCGACAGGTGGTGCAGCACCTGGTTGGCCTCGGGCCACAACTGCCCCGCGTCGTCGGCCGCCAGGGCCGCCAGCTCGCGGCGCAGCTCGTCCAGCGGGCCGCGCAGGGAACCGCCGAGCAGCGTCAGGAGCTGCTCGTGCCGCATGGTCAGCGCCTCGAGCCGGTCCTTCTCGCGCTCACCGAGGGCGGCGTACCGCTCCTCGCCGGCGGCGAGTTCCTCCGCGTGCCGCTCCTCCAGTTCCTCGATCTCGGCGACGTGCTTCTGGCGCAGCGCGGTCAGCTCGGAGGCGTGCTCCTCGGCGAGGCGCTCCAGCTCCTCCTCGTGCTGCCGCTGCGCGGCCGACTTCTCCTCGGCGAGGGCGTCGTAGGACCGCCGGTCGGTGAAGGTCATCACGGCGCCGACGAGCTGGTCGCCGTCGCGTACGGGTGCCGTCGTCAGGTCGACGGACACCTGGGCGCCGCTCTTGGACCACAGCACCTGCCCGCGCACCCGGTGCTTGCGCCCGGAGCGCAGGGTGTCGGCGAGCGGGGACTCCTGGTACGGGAAGGGGGAGCCGTCGGCCCGGGAGTGCGCCACGAGGGTGTGCAGCTCGCGCCCGCCGAGGTCGCTGGCCCGGTACCCCAGGATCTGGGCGGCGGCCGGGTTGACGAGGACGATCCGCCCGTCGGTGTCGGTGCCAACGACGCCCTCGGAGGCCGCGCGCAGGATCATCTCCGTCTGCCGCTGCGAACGCGCCAGCTCGGCCTCGGTGTCGACGGTGCCGGTCAGGTCCCGCACGACGAGCATGAGCAGCTCGTCGCCGCTGTAGCCGTAGCCGTCGTAGGCCTGCTGGCCGTTCTCCAGATTCGCGGACGTGACCTCGACCGGGAACTCGGTGCCGTCGGTGCGGCGGGCCGTCATCCGGGTCGGCTTGGTCCGGCCCTGCGGATCCATGTGGTCGGGCCGGCGCATCGAGCCGGGGATCAGCTTGGAGTCGAACTGCGGCAGCAGGTCGAGCAGCCCGCGCCCCACCAGCGCGGTGCCCGGCGCCTCGAAGGCCTCCAGGGCGATGGTGTTGGCGTTGACGACGGTCCCATTGGCGTTGACCAGCACCAACGCATCGGGAAGCGCGTCGAGTATGGCTGCGAGGCGAGCAGCGCCTCGGGATGGCCTGCTGCTCACGAGACGCTTCCTCCCTGTTACCGCACCTAGCCGACCGCTCCGGCCATCTTGCCAATCGGTCCGCAGCGTGTCACGCGAGGGAGTCTAAGGGCTGGGGTTGCGCTCGCGACGCCGGATGAGAGCGAGGTCGCACCAGGCGGTGACGTAGAACGTATGACCGCCCGGCCCGATGCCCCTCCGGCCTGCGTCCCTTGGCCTGCCGGGCTTCGCGACACCTTCGCGGGACCTTTACGGACCCGGTGCTTCCGGTATGCCGAGGCCGGGCGGGACGCACGGCCGCTCTACGTCCCCAGCCCCTGCGCCCGCACATCGGGCAGGAGCGGCACGAACCGGTTCCATCGGGCGATCGCGCAGCCGTCGCCCCGGTCGAACCGGGCGTCGACCGGACGCCCGGCCCACGTCCCGGTGACACGCGCGGTGGCCGGCCCGCCGTACTGCATGGTGCACAGGCCGCCGGGCGCGTCGGGGGTGAAGACGTCCCGGCCCCACCGGGTCCCGCCGTCGAGCGCGGCGCAGGCTTCGGCGGCGTCGGGGTGATCGCCGCCGGCCGGGTGGCAGGTCAGCTCGTGGGTGCCGTCGCCGGCACCGGTGCCGCGGACCGTGACGGTGAGGTGATCGCCGAAAGGGGCGCGCTCGGTGATGGCCGGGGCCTGGGCCTGTGCGGCGGCGGGCACGACGGTCCCGGACGCGACGGCGACGAGGGAGCCGGCCGCGAGGAGCAGCCGGGCGGAGACGGAACGGTTGACCTGCGACATGCCCTGCCTAACGCCGCACCCCGCCGGACGTTGCGCGCGCAGCACGCCGGGGAAGAGCTTTGCCCTGCGGGCTCTCCGCCTAGTACCGTGGAGGTCGATTGGTGACAGCACGCTCGACTGTGTCATCATCTGCACGCACCGAACGCGCTCGCGCGAGCGGTTGTGCTGGAGGCGTCGCCTAGTCCGGTCTATGGCGCCGCACTGCTAATGCGGTTTGGGCCTTAAAGCCCATCGAGGGTTCAAATCCCTCCGCCTCCGCCCTCCGACAGGGAGCCCGGCTGATCTCAGCCAGGCTCCCTGTCCGCGTTCGGAGCCCCTTGCGTCCACAGCACCCGCCTCAGAGCGTTTCCGCAGCTCACAAGGGGTGCGGCAAACGGATTTCACATGGCGGCGGCAGTCATGTAATGTTCTTCCTGTCGCCGCGAGCGGGCCGGAAGGGCCGGGAGCGGCGAAAAAACAGAACAAGCACTCGTAGCTTAACGGATAGAGCATCTGACTACGGATCAGAAGGTTGCAGGTTCGAATCCTGCCGAGTGCACACAGGTAAGAGGCCCCGGAGAGATCCGGGGCCTCTTGCGTTCCAGGGGCGTACAGCACCGAAAAGGGGGATCACCCGCAGCCCGGCGCGACGAGCCCGCAGGGCGAACATCCGGGTCATGTTGCCCGGCTCGATCGGGGTGCCGTACCTCGTGGTGAAGACGAGATCGTGACTGTTCTGCCAGAGCTCCCCGGCAGCCTTGTGGTCCGCGATCTGCTGAGCACGGCGCATCCGGAGTGCCTTGAGGCAGAGCGCCGGCAGAGGAAGGAAGTCGTCGGAGTCCTCGGTCTTGGTCTCGCGATGCAGGATCTGACGACCGGCCCGCTGGATCTGGTGATCCACATACAGCTCGCCCCGCTCGAAGTCGACAGACTTCCACGTCAGGCCCAGGACCTCACCACGGCGCAGGCCGAGGCAGAGCACCAGGACCCAGGCGGCGAAGAGGTGATCATCTCGCGCGGCCGCATCGGTGAGGAACGTGCCCGCCTCAGCGACTGACCACGGCTTGATGCGACGCCGCCGAGGCTTGGGCACCTTCACCAGCGAGGCGACGCTCTTGCTGATCTCTTCCTCGGTGACGGCGTGCGTGAGCGCAGCCCGCAGCGCGTCACGGGCGGCCTGGATCACGCGGCGGGAGGGGTGACGCTTCGAGTCCTTGCCCTGCGCGCAGCACTGACAGACGCTGGCCACTGGCAGCCCGGGAACTCTCGTTCGTTGTGACGGTGGTAGGCCCGGTGCTGTGCACACGGGGGGCTCAATGGGGACACGGTGCGCTCGGATCCGAGCGCAGGAGTGGGGGCGTGGTGGTGAAGGGTCTTGCCGCTGGCGCAGGGTCGATATCCGGGGACGACGATACCGACGGCGACGAGACGGGCGAGGGCCAGCGGAAGGGGCGCTCCTTCTGGAAGGAGTTGCCGATCCTCGTCGGCATCGCGCTGGTGCTCGCGTTGGTCATCAAGACGTTCTTCGTGCAGGCATTCTCGATTCCGTCTGAGTCGATGCAGAACACGTTGCAGGTTGGCGACCGGGTGTTGGTCGACAAGCTGACGCCGTGGTTCGGGTCCAAGCCGCAGCGCGGGGAGGTCGTGGTCTTCCACGACCCGGGTGGCTGGCTCCCTGAGAAGGCGAAGGAACCGAACGCGGTGCAGAAGGTCCTGAGCTTCGTCGGCCTGATGCCGTCGGCGAACGAGAAAGACCTGATCAAGCGGGTGATCGCGGTAGGAGGCGACACCGTGGAGTGCTCAGGGAACGGCCCTGTGAAGGTCAACGGGAAGGCACTGGACGATCCGTTCATCTACCCCGGCAACACCCCTTGCGGTGACCAGCCATTCGGGCCGATCAAGGTGCCCAAGGGGAGGATCTGGGTGATGGGTGACCACCGCCAGGCCTCTTCGGACTCCCGGTACCACCAGGACCGGCCCGGCGGTGGCACTATCGCCGAGGACCAAGTCATCGGCCGGGCCTTCGTCGTCGCATGGCCGGTCACCCGCTGGGCGACGCTGCCGGTGTCACGGTAGCGAGCCACGTCGAGTGTTCGGACTCCTCGCAGGGCGGCAGCGGATCGTAGCTTCTGGGGGAACACGCGACACAACCTCAGCTCACCAGGTCGAGACGCCGGAGTGAGTTGACATCAGCGGCTGACATCAACAGGCGCGAACAGCGACGGCCGATCCCAGATCTCAGCGGTGCCCGACCGAAGCGCCGGGGCGGTTGGTCACTGTCGTGAGTCACCTGTCATTGACCTGATAGGGATGAGGCCAGATCCCAAAACTCCTGGGCCGTCGACAAATGATGTAGTGCCGCCGAGTATCTGCATGTGACTGATGATGATCTCGTAGGCGCCGTCCGCGCGTACGCGGCTGACCAGGAACTGCCTGTCCCGGCCTCTCCGGAGGACGCCGCCGCGTTCGAACGGATAGTGGGGCACCCGATGCCCGAACTGCTGAAAAGGATCTACCTCGAAGTCTCCAATGGCGGCTTCGGACCAGCAGAGGTCGTGTCCCTCACAGACACGGGAGACTGGTTCAGTGACTGCGAGGACATCGCGATGGCGTACCGCGAGCTCGCCGATCCTGAGCGCGGGATCCCACCAGGGATCGTGCCGCTCATGGACCGAGGCTGCGGCATGTGGGCACTCATCGACTTCAAGACGGCGGACGGGCAGATGTGGGACTGGGACCCCAACCTTGGCTGCAAGGAGCACGCTCTGGCCCCGCTGGGGCAGTCACTGGCCGGGTGGCTGACCGCCTGGTTGCACGGCACCATGCCTGATGGGTCCTACCCGCATCACGAGTTGTCAGCCAGGAACTGCTCCGTCGGATGAACCGAATCGCATCAGGCCACACTCCAGCCGCTCTTGCGGCTCGGTGACGTACAGCAGGGAAGTACCGCAACCCTAGCGACCGATCATGTTCGCAGGTGTCTCAAAGGGGACGCGAAGCAGCCGGTACGGACGTTACCGACCGTTCCGCATAGAGCTCCGGATCAGAAGGTTGCAGGTTCGAATCCTGCCGAGTGCACACAGACAAGAGGCCCCGGATCACTCCGGGGCCTCTTGCGTTTCACGGGCGCACCGTTCTGCGGGCCGGTGCCAGGAGCCGTGATCACTGTTCGGTTGTCACGCCCGGTATCCCGACCCCGGGTCACGGATAATGAAGGAGTCCATGCCGTACGCCTGGGCACGTGAGTGACTTGGGCCGGCGCCTGCGGCTGCACTTGGGGACGTACGGTCCTGCGTCGGCGGTCGGTGTTCGTTGCCCCGGTCGGGGGCGTCGTGTTTGGCTCGCGTGATGAGATGTCTGTTGACGGCCGGTGGCCTGCGGAACGAGACGTTGCGGGATGCCCTGCGGGACATGCTGGGCAAGCCTTTCGAGGCGGCGAACGTCGTGTACGTCCCCACGGCGTCGGTCGCCGAGTCCGGGGACCACGGGTGGCTCCTCGCCGACATGAACCGGGTGCACGCCCTCGGCTGGCGGGAGTTCGACGTCCTGGAGCTGAACGGTCTGCCTCCGCGGATGGTGCTCGACCGGCTGCTCCACGCCGACGTCGTCCACGTCGGGGGCGGCAACCACTACCACCTCGCGCGCAGCATCACCGGCAACGGGCTGGCCGACGGCTTCCTTGAGGCGCTGGAGAGCCGGGTGTACGTGGGGTTCAGCGCCGGGTCGATGATCTTCAGCCGGCATCTGGACGAGCACTCGGCCGACGTCATCGGGGACACCGCGGATCTCCGTGTGCTCGGGGCGACCACCCTGGAGCCGCCGTTCGGGCTCTTCGACTGGTACCTCAAGCCCCACCTGTACTCACCGGACTTCCCCGAGCGGGACGACGCCTGGGCCGACCGCATCGCCGCGCGGGCGGACTTCCCGGTCTACTTCATCGACGACGACACGGCCGTGCGCGTCAGGGACGGAGAGGTGGACGTCGTCTCCGAGGGGCGGTGGCGGTTCCATCCGTGACGCCGCCTTGGCCGGCGGGTCCGGACGTCGGCGGCTTGTGCGGCACGGGGGTCAGGACCGTGCCGCACAAGCGGTCAGTGGCCGGTGCCCGCCATCTCGGACCGGGGGGTGGGGGTGGAGTCCGTACGCAGGACCCCGGCGCCCACGGCCGTCGTCACGCACAGCAGGGTCAGCACGACGAAGGCGTGGTTCAGGGCGACGAGGTGGGTCAGCCAGCCGATGACGGCGGGACCGGCGAGCATGCCGACATAGCCGAGCCCGGCGACACGGGACACGTTCGCGCCGGCCGCCGCCGGGTCGGCGTGGCCGGCCGCGCTGAACAGCTGCGGGACACAGCCGGACAGGCCCAGACCGAACAGGGCCCAGCCCGTGAACGCGGTCCACAGCCACGGCCCGAAGGCCACGAGCGTGATGCCGACGGCGGCCACGGCCGCGCCGTGCCGCAGGATCGCCATGGAGCCGAACCGGGCGCCGAGCCGGTCGGCCAGCAGCCGGCCGGTGGTCATGGCCGCCGCGAACGTGCCGTAGGCGAAGGCGGCCGTACTGGTGGACGCGCCGAGGACGTCCTTCAGGTGCAGGGCGCTCCAGTCGTTGGCGGCGCCCTCGCACAGCATGACCATCAGCGCCAGGACGGCGAGGAGCCAGACGCGCCCCGCGGTGCTCCGGCGCCCGGCGGCCGGTGACGACTCCCGCGCGGCCTCCCCGGCGCCCGTCTCCCCGGCGGCGGGGCCGGCCGGCATCAGGACGCGCGCCGAGGCCAGGGCGATCACGATGCTCACCGCTCCGACACCGGCCAGGGTCACGACCGGCCCGGCACCGGCGGCGGTCGCCCCCGCCGCCACGAGCGCGGCGAGCACCCCGCCGACGGAGAACGTGGCGTGGAAGCCCGACATCACGGGGCGGCCGTACGCCTTCTCCACATGCACGGCGTGGGCGTTCATGCTCACGTCCAGACCGCCGTTGCAGAACCCGAAGACCAGCAGGGCGCCCGCCAGCGTCCACGGATCGTTGGCGAGAGCAGGCAGCACCAGGGCAGCGCCGCACAGCACGCCGGTGGCGGGCACGACGACGCGCGCGCCGAGGCGGTCGGTCAGCGGTCCGGCCACCTGCATCCCGGCGAAGGCACCGAGTCCGAGCAGCACCAGCAGGCCGCCCAGCGTCGCGTGGCTGACGCCCACCCGCTCCTCGACGACGGGGATGTGCACCACCCAGGCGCCCATCAGCGTGCCGCAGAGGACGAAGTAGACATAGGTCGCCACACGGGCGCCGAGAAGCGAGCGTTCCATGGCTCGCCACGGTAACGAACAAGTCTGTTGTTTGAAAGGGTGACCAACGAACACATTGCGTGTGCGTTTTGGGGTGGTGTTCAATCCCGGTATGAGCAACGCAGACCGGCACGGGCTGATCGCGAAAGCCGTCAGGGACTCCGGCGGTGCCACGGTCCAGGAGCTCGCCGAGCTGACCGGCGCCTCGGAGATGACCATCCGGCGCGACCTCGACACCCTGGCCGCGCAGGGCGTCCTCGAACGGGTCCGCGGCGGCGCCCGCACCCTGCTGCTCCGGGGCGAGGAGCCGCCGTTCGCACTGCGCGCCCACGAGGCGGTCGACGCCAAGCGCCGGATCGCCGCCGAGGTCTCCGCCCTCGTCGCCGACGGCGAGAGCGTCGTGCTGGACAGCGGCACCACCTGTCTGGAGGTCGCCCGGCTCCTGCGCGAGCGGCCCGTCACCGTGATGCCCCTGTCCCTCCAGGCCATCCACCTGTTCGGCGAGGCGCCCGGCCCGGCCACGCTGGTGGTGCCCGGCGGGCAGCCCCGTGCCGCAGAGGGAGCCCTCACCGGCCCCCTCACCCTCGCATCCCTGGCGGCCCTGCGCTTCGACACCGCCGTCATCGGCTGCTGCGGGCTGAGCGCGGCCGACGGCCTGACCGCCTACGACCTCGACGACGCCGCGGTGAAGAAGGCGGGCATCGCCTCCGCCCGCCGCGTCGTCGTCGCCTCGGACGGCGGCAAGCTCGGCCGCACCGCCTACGCCTACGTCGGCCCCTCCACCGTCCTGCACACCCTCGTGACCGACGGCACCGCACCCGCCGACGAGGTGGCCGCGCTCGAAAGCGCCGGCACCGTCGTCAGGACCGTCTGACCGGGCCGGGGCGGCCGGCGTGCGGCGGCCTCCGTCCCGTCAGGCGTACTTCCAGCGCCACGCGTTCCCGCTGTACACGCATCTGATCCGGGTGCCACTCGCGGTCGTCGTCGTGGCGCCGTGGTCGCTGTTGCGACAGAACTGGCCCGCCGAGTAGCAGTTGCCCGAGTTGGAGACGATCGAGCAGGTGCCGGTGCTGTTCCCACCGCCGCTGTTCCCGCCGCCGCTGCTGCCGTTGTCCGTGCCGACCGCCGCCACGGTGGCCGTCCTCGTGACCGTGACCGTGGGGGCGGGCTTGGCCTTGGCCTTGACCGTCTCGGTGACCGTCGGACCGGGCTCGGGCGTGGTCGTCACGGTCGCCGTGACGGTCGGCGCCGCCTTCACCTTCGTCTGGACGGGCTGCTGTTCGTCGCCGTTCCCCGGGGCGGCGACCAGGAGGCCCGCCAGGAACAGGCCCGATCCGCCGAGCCAGACGCGCTTGCGCCGGCGGAGGGGGCGGGTGTCCGGCGGGCGGGGTGCCGGTGGCGTCGGTGCGTGGTACGGGTTGGCCATCTCGTCCCCCCCAGAGCGATACGGATGGGGTGACGGTAAGGCTCCGCGAGCCGGGGCGTGAAGAGGATATGAAGGGTGTGACTGTCTTGTGATGGGCGCGCTCAGGCCTCGTCGCGCTCCCGGAGTTCGTCGATGTACGTCTGTGCGAGCCCGGTGGCCCGGGTGAACCAGTCGGTGAGGACGGCGATCTCGTCCGCCGAGTAGGAGGCGAACAGCTCGATGAGGCGGACGTAGTAGGGGCCGTAGAGCTCCTCGACCCGGGTGAGCGCGTCGGGGACGGCGGCCACCCTGACGCGGCGCCGGTCGCCCGGGTCCGGTCGGCGGGTGACGAAGCCGGCGCGCTCCAGGCGGTTGAGGATGCCGGTCATCGCTCCGGTCGTGACATGTACCTGCTCCGCGAGGGTCCCCGCGCCGAGCAGGTCGTCGCCCGCCTTCACCACGAAGCCGAAGCAGAGCAGATCGGTGATGTTCAGCCCGAGCCGCTGGGCCATCTCCTGCTGCCCGAGCAGGTGCGACGCGATGAGCGAGTCCATCGCCTCCAGGGCTTGGGCGGGGCTGGCGGTGGGGCGTGGCGCGGCTGACATCTTCCCTTTTACCTTAGCTCGTGAGAGATTTAGCTACTGAAATCCTCGCGTCGTAAGGGATTCGGGGTCCCTCGACGTGCCGGGTTCCGCTGCCCTCGGACGGAGTGGGAGTGGAGGAAGAGCAGAAGGAGCGGGCGGCATGAGCCAGTATGACGAGGGGCACACGTTCGCCGGATGGATCGGGGTCGCCGTCGCCACCGCCGGATGTTCGGTGCTGGGCGCGGGGATCTGTGTCGCGTCGGCCCGGCTGATCGTGGGAGGGCTCGCCGGCACGGTGGCGAGCGTCCTCGTGACCTGGGTTCTCCACTTGACCGGCTGGGGCAAGCCGTCGGGGATCCGGCCGCGTGACCAGTGGGGGATGCGCGCGCGTGACCTGAGCGCGCGCGGAGGGCACCCCGAGTGCTGGGGATGCCGGCTGGCCGGGCGCGGACGGCGTACGGCCGGGTCGTCGGCGCCGGTGGGCGGGGCAGCCGTGGAACGGGAGCCCGTCGCCGTCGGGGCCGAGCGGTAGGACCCCGAGGGCTCCCTCGGTCCGGCCGCCTTGTCGGTGGTGCCCCCTACTCTCGACGGTGATGGCACAGGCATGGAGATGCTCGGGACTGCGGTGGTCGACGGACGGGCCCGAGCTGGTCTGGGACGGCGGCCGGCGGTCCACGCTGACCTGGGGGAAACGGGTGGCGTTCGCGGTCGCGGACGGGGGAGTGCGGAGATGTGTGGGAGCCCGGCGGCATCCCTGTCCGACACGCGCCCCCGTGCCGGGGCGCGGCACGGGGGCACGGTGCGAGGAGTGCGCGCGGCTGGACCGGGCGCACTCGGTCGCCGCGGACACCCTGGCCGACGACCCGCGGCCGTACCGCGTCTATCTGGCCTGGTTCGGGCCCGGCCTGACCAAGGTCGGCATCACCGCCGTCGAGCGGGGCCCGGCGCGTCTGCTGGAGCAGGGGGCGGTCTGCTTCAGCTGGCTGGGCGCCGGCCCGCTGATGGCGGCCCGGCGCACCGAGGAGCTGCTGCGGGCGGCCCTGGGCGTGCCGGACCGCGTCCCGTACGCCGCCAAGCGGGTCGTGCGCTCCGGGCTGCCCCGGTCGGCGGCCGAGCGGGCGGCCGAGGTGGCGGAACTGCACGCCCGGGCGGTGGCGCTCGACGGCTGGCCGGAGTCGCTGTCCCCCGAGCCGTGCCGGCCCGTCGACCACGTGGGGGTGTTCGGGCTCGCCGGGCTGCCGTCCGCGGTCGGCGCGGTGGGCGAACTCGTCGCGGGCGGGGCGGTGAGCGGGGAGCTGGTGGCGGCCGCGGGTCCGGACCTGCATCTGCGCACGGGCCGCGGGGTGGTGGTCGTCGACACACGGCTGATGACGGGGTGGGAGCTGGTGGCCGCGGACGCGGAAGCAGAACTGACGGTCCCAGTGGTGGAGTTCGGGGAGCACGAGGGGAGCGTGCAGGACGGGCTGTTCTGACGGGTCGTTCTGAGGGCTCGTCCTGACGGGGCGTTCTGACGGGTCGTTCTGAGGGGACCACGGCCCCACACGTGCCCGCCGCGCCGCCCACCCGTGCTCAGCTCGTGCCCACCGCCCGGCCCGACTCAAGCCCAGCACGTGCCCGCCGCCCGGCGCGTCCCGGCTCAGGGCCCGGTCGCGGTCCGCACCCAGATGCCGCCTGAGAGGAACCTGTGCGTTTTTCAGGTGATTCACAGGTGGGGAAAAGCGTCTTCTCAGGGGCCGTCGACAGGGTGTGCCCCATGACCACGACCTCGCCCCAGGGGCGTTCCGAACTGCTGAGGCCGGACGGGAGCCCCGTCCGCGTGCTGGTGGTGGACGACGAGCAGCCGATCACCGAACTGCTGTCCATGGCCCTGCGCTACGAGGGCTGGCGGATCCGCAGCGCCGGGGACGGCGCGGGCGCCCTGCGGGCCGCGCGCGAGGTGCGGCCCGACGCGGTCGTCCTCGACATGATGCTGCCGGACATGGACGGGCTGACCCTCCTCGGGCGGCTGCGCCGGGAACTGCCGGACGTGCCGGTGCTCTTCCTGACCGCGAGGGACGCCGTCGAGGACCGGATCGCCGGGCTCACGGCGGGCGGGGACGACTACGTCACCAAGCCGTTCAGCCTGGAGGAGGTCGTCGCCCGGCTGCGGGGGCTCATCCGGCGCTCCGGCGCGGCCGGCCGGCGGGCCGAGTCGGTGCTGGTCGTCGGCGACCTCACCCTCGACGAGGACAGCCACGAGGTCACGCGGGCGGGGCAGAGCATCCACCTGACCGCGACCGAGTTCGAGCTGCTGCGCTTCCTGATGCGCAACCCGCGGCGCGTGCTCAGCAAGGCGCAGATCCTCGACCGCGTGTGGTCGTACGACTTCGGCGGCCAGGCCAACGTCGTCGAGCTCTACATCTCCTACCTGCGCCGGAAGATCGACGCCGGGCGGGAGCCGATGATCCACACGCGGCGCGGCGCCGGGTACCTGATCAAGCCGGCCGGGTCGTGACGGGGCGGCGACGGTCGCGGACGCGGCGGGTGGGCGGGCTGGCCGGCCGCGCACGCTGCCGTCCCGGCTCGTCGTCGCCTGTGTGACGCTGATCGCCGTGGTGTGCGCGGTGATCGGCACGGTCACCGCGCTCGCCCTGCGCGGGCACCTGGGCGACCAGCTGGACGGGCAGGTCGAGGACGCCGGCAAACGGCTGTCCGGGCCGTTCAAGCCGGGCGGCGGGGACCTTGCGGCGATCGACGACCGGATCGAGGGCTTCGTCACCAAGGGACCGGTGCAGACGAGCACCGTCGCCGCCGAGTCCGGCACCGGCCCCCGGGTCACCCGGGCCGTCATGGCCGAGCGCCGGCCGGACGAGTCCACGGGCTTCGAGGGCCGGGCCGTCGAACTGGGCGACGCCGTGAAGGACGCGCTCTCCGGCGTCCCCGACGACGGGCGCCCCCACACCGTGACCCTGCCCGGCCTCGGCGAGTACCGGCCCCCGCACGTCCACCGTCCGGACGGCGGCTACTGCGTGGCCCTGCCGACCGCGAGGGTCACCGGCACCCCGCGGACCCTCGTCCTCATCGAGGCCACCGTCACCGCCGCCGCCCTCGTGGCCGCCGGACTCGCGGGCACCGCCATCGTCGGCGTGGCCACCCGTCCCCTGCGCCGGGTCGCCGCCACGGCCACCCGGGTCTCCGAACTCCCCCTGCACGCGGGCGAGGTCACCCTCAGCGAACGCGTCCCCGCGTCCGAGACCGACCCGCACACCGAGGTCGGCCGGGTCGGCGCGGCCCTCGACCGGATGCTGGACCACGTCCACGGCACCCCTGCACTCCCGCCAGTAGAGCGAGACGCGGGTACGGCAGTTCGTCGCCGACGCCGGGCACGAGCTGCGCACCCCGCTCGCCTCCATCCGGGGGTACGCCGAGCTCACCCGGCGCGGACGCGAGGAGATCGGCACCGACACCCGGCACCCGCTCAGCCGATGAGCTCGGTGACCGGCTCCGCCGGGCCCGCCGACATCGTCCGGGACTCCGCCGAGCTCATGGGGGCGCGGGGCGGCGACACGGTCGAGGAGACGGGGGAGCGGGACTTCGAGTTCGCCCTCGACCTGCTGGTGGCCGGCGTCGAGGCGATGGTCGACCGGGCCCGCCCGGGAACACGCTGAGGGTCAGTCGCCCTCGACCAGCCGCGCCGGGAAGCCGCCCGTCGCCACCGGGCCCCACCGCTCGGGGGTGACCCGGATGATCGACTTGCCCTGCTTCACCATCGCCGCCCGGTACTCGTCCCAGTCCGGGTGCTCCCCGGCGATGTTCCGGTAGTACTCGACGAGCGGTTCCACGGAGTCGGGCGCGTCGACGACCTCCGCGGTCCCGTCGATCTGCACCCAGGGCCCGTTCCAGTCGTCGCTGAGCACGACCAGGCTCACCCGCGGGTCCCGCTTGGCGTTGCGCGTCTTGGCGCGCTCCGGGTACGTGGAGACCACGATCCGTCCCGAGTCGTCCACCCCGCAGGTCAGTGGACTGGCCTGCGGGCCGCCGTCGGACCGGCGGGTCAGCAGCAGCGCCCGGTGCCGGGGCCGTACGAAATCGAGCAACTCTTCGAGGGAGACGCGGGTGTTGGTCGCGATGTTCGGTGCCATGCGACGAGCCTAGGGGGCTTCGGCCCGTTGGGCCTGTCCCTGCCGCGGTCAGGCTTCCGGGAGTGTCTCGCCCTGGACGGCCTGGACGTCGAGCTCCACCTTCAGCGTCGTGCCGATCGCGGCGATGCCCGCCTGCACGACCTGGTTGTAGTTCATGGCGAAGTCGTCCCGGCGCAGTTCGGCCGTCGCCCGGAACGCGGCGCGGGTGCCGCCCCACGGGTCGGCGCCGGTGCCGAGGTAGGCCAGGTCCAGGTCCACGGGACGTACGACCCCGCGCATCTCCAGCTCGCCGTGCACGGTCCAGCGGTCGGTGCCGGTGGCCGCCGTGACGCCCGTCGAGCGGTAGACGATCCGCGGGTGCCGCTCGACGTCCAGGAAGTCCGGCGACCGCAGGTGCCCGTCGCGCATGCCGTTGCCGGTGTCGATCGAGGCGGCCTCGATCACCGCCTCCACTCGGGACTTGGTGACGTCGTCCGGCGCGATCTCGACGGCGCCGGAGAACCGGGTGAACCGGCCGTGCACGCTGGAGATCCCCAGGTGCTGCGCGACCGCGGCGACCGTGGAGTGCGCCGGGTCGACGGTCCACGGACCGGGCGGAGGCAGTTCCGTGCCGCCCTGGCGGGCCAGCGTGACCGTGCCGACCTCGGCCCGACCGCTCGCGGTCACGAGCGCGCTCGCGGCGGCCGGCGCGTAGCCGACGGCGGTGACGATGACGGTGTACGCCCCCGGCGCCAGCGGGTTCGCGTCGCGGACCGCGCCCTCCGGGTCGGCCTCCAGCCGCAGCACCTGCGCCCCGGTCATGTCCGTCACCGTGACGACCGCGTGCGGCACGGCCCATCCGTCCCGCGTGCGGACCCTCGCGGTCAGTCCCATCTCACGTACTCCTCAGAGGTGTCGAAGAGAACCGGCCCGTGGCGGCGGCACGCCTCCGCTCGGAGCGTGCGCGCCACCACGGGCCGGGAGCGGTCACTCGCCGGGGTGGGCGAGCTCGATGTCGTGATCGTCGGTGCCGCGGCCGGTGACCGTCAGCGCCGTCGCGACCGGCGGGTAGCCCGTCGCGATGACCGTGTACTCGCCGCCGTCCAGGTCGCTGAAGGCGTACGCCCCGTCCGCCCCGGTCGTCGCCGTGCCGACGACGTTGCCGGCCGCGTCGACCAGCGTGACGCGGGCGTCGGCCAGCGGGCCGTGCGGCGCCCGGACGACGCCCTGGACCTGGGCACCGGCCTCCAGCTCGACCTCGATCCGGGTGACCCCGGTGCCGGCGACCTCGACGGGCAGGGCGCGCGGCCGGTAGCCGTCGGCGTTGACCGCGACGGTCACGGCCCCGGGCACCAGCTCGGAGAAGCCGAACTCGCCCTGCTCACCGGTGGTGGCGGTGGCCAGCAGGTCCCCGCGCACATCGGTCACGATCACCATGGCGCCGGTGACCGGCTCCGCGCCCTGCGCGGCGCGCACGACACCGCTCAGGCCGCTGGTCCCGCTGAGCAGGATGTCGTAGGCCACCGGCCCGTCGCCGTCGACGACGATCGTGGAGGCCTGCGGCTGGAAGCCGTCGGCGGAGGCGATCAGGACGTACGAGCCCGCGCCCGGCGCGTCCACCGCGTAGGCGCCGTCGGCCTGCGCGACCGAACGGCCCAGCTGCCGGCCGGCCAGGGAGATCAGCGTGACGGCGGCCTGCGGGACGGGCGCGCTCTCGGCGCCGCGGACGAAGCCGCGCACCGGGACCCCGCCGGAGGCGGCGCCCCCGTTCGCCTCGGCGTCGGCCACGGTGGCCACGGCCGCGAGGGCCTGGGTGGCGGTGGGGGCCGTCTCGGCCTGCGCGGTGACCGCGGGCCGCTCCGGGGCGGTCTCGGCGGTGACAGCGGCGACCGGGGTCTCGGCCGGGGCCGGGTTCTCGTCCTCGGCGGCCTGGGCCAGAGCTCCCTTGGTCTTGAGGGGGACCTCCTTGATGAACACGGCGAACAGGAGGGCGAGCAGGGCGATCGGCGCCGAGTACAGGAAGACGTCGGCGACACCGTGGCCGTACGCGCCCTCGACGACCGCGCGGACCGGCGCGGGCAGGGAGTCCAGGTCGGGGATCTCACCGTGGCCGGAGGAGGAGCCCCGCACACCGAGCTCGGTCAGACCGTCCTGGACGTAGTGGGTGATCCGGTGGCTGAGGACCGCGCCGAGCGCCGAGACGCCCATGGCACCGCCGAGGGACCGGAAGAAGTTCACGACGGAGCTCGCGGCGCCCAGGTCGCTCGGGTCGACCTGGTTCTGCGTGGCGAGGACCAGGTTCTGCATCATCATGCCGACGCCGAGACCCAGCAGCGCCATGAAGATCGCGACGTGCCAGTACGCGGTGTCGTAGCGGATGGTGCCGAGCAGTCCGAGGCCCGCCGTGACCAGCACACCGCCGGCCAGCAGCCAGGCCTTCCAGCGGCCGGTGCGGGTGATGACCTGGCCGGAGACGGTCGAGGAGACGAACAGGCCGAGGATCATCGGGATGGTCAGGATGCCCGACATGGTCGGCGACTCGCCCCGGGCCAGCTGGAAGTACTGGCTGAAGAAGATCGTGCCCGCGAACATCGCGACACCGACGAACATCGAGGCCAGCGACGCGAGGGTGATGGTGCGGTTGCGGAACAGCCGCAGCGGGACGATCGGCTCGCTCGCCCTGGACTCGACGAACACGAAGATCAGCAGCAGCACGAGCGCGCCACCGGTCATCGCGCCGGTCTGCCAGGACATCCAGTCGTACTTGTCACCGGCGAAGGTCACCCAGATGAGCAGCAGGCAGACCGCGGCGGTGATGAAGAGCGCGCCGGCCCAGTCGACCTTGACCTTCCGCCTGACGACGGGCAGGTGCAGCGTGCGCTGCAGCACGATCAGGGCGACGACGGCGAAGGGCACGCCGACGTAGAAGCACCAGCGCCAGCCGAGCCAGTCGGTGTCGGTGATGACACCGCCGATCAGCGGGCCGCCGACCATCGCGGTGGCGAAGGTGGCACCGAGGTAGCCGTTGTACCGGCCGCGCTCGCGCGGCGAGATCATCGCCGCGAGGATGATCTGGGCCAGCGAGGACAGACCGCCCATGCCGATGCCCTGGACCACGCGGAACGTGATCAGCATGGCCGGGTTCTGCGACAGGCCGGCCAGCGCGGAGCCGGCCACGAAGACCACCAGGGCCAGCTGTATCAGCAGCTTCTTGGAGAACAGGTCGGCGAGCTTGCCCCACAGCGGTGTGGACGCGGTCATCGCCAGCAGCGACGCGGTCACCACCCAGGTGTAGGCGCTCTGACCGCCGCCGAGGTCCTTGATGATGTCGGGCAGGGCGTTGGAGACGATCGTCGACGACAGGATCGCGACGAACATGCCGAGCAGCAGCCCGGTCAGGGCCTCCAGGATCTGCCGGTGGGACATGGGAGCGTCGGTCGGGGCTCCCGAATGCCTGGCGTGGGCCCGCACACCGGCTGGTGTGGTCGTTGCCATGAACTTCCTTCTCCTACTGGGTGATCGCGGGTGTACGGCAGTCGTCGAAGCTGGCCCTCAGCCGGGCCATGAGCCGGATGAGCGCGGCGATGTCGTCGTCGGACCAGTCGCTCAGGCGCTCCTCGAGCAGCCGGGTGGTCCGGCGGGACATGTCCCGCACCCGTTCCTCGCCGCTGGGGGTGAGACGCAGGATGCGGCTTCGCTTGTCCGCCGGGTCGGGGGAGCGCTCGATCCAGCCGCGCTCGGCCACGTGGGCGACATGCCGGCTCGTGACCGACATGTCCACGGCGAGCAGCTCGGCGAGCTTGCTCATGCGCATCTCTCCGTGACGGACCAGCAACGTGAGTACGGCGGCGGACCCGGAGGGGCAGTCGGACGGCAGGGTGCGTCCCAACTCCCTCTTCACGGCTCCGAAGGCACTGAACTGGCGGGCCAGCTCTTCGTACTGTGCCGTTTCGGCCATCACACCTCCCGCATTCGTTGCTCTGGGCAACTATAGACAGTGCTTGGTTGCTGCAGGCAAACAAATCGTGGGTGGGGCCGCAAAAAGTTGGCAAAGGCAAGTATTGCGACCGTAAATGTGCAGGTGGAGTCGGGTGTGTGGACCTGTGTACGGAGCGGTGTCCCCCACTTGGGCCTCACCGGCACATTCGCTAGGGTCTCGGGCCATGGCTAACACCCAGGGCCCCCAGGGCCCCCACGACCCCGCAGGCAGCACCCAGATGTTCCGCGCGTTCGTCGACGAGGGTCCACAGGGCGGCGGACGGCAGCAGGCCTCCTCCGGCCCCCGTGTCGGTCTGATCGTCGGCGTGATCGCAGCCGTCGTGATCGTCGCCGCGGTGGCCTGGCTCGCGCTGAAGTAGTCCCGCCAGCCGGAGAAGCACCGAGGGCCGAAGGAGTACTCCGGGCCGAAGGCGTACCGCCCTACTTCCACCGGACGGAGACGTCACGCGTCTCGACGTGCATGCCGAGCGGCACCCGCCAGGCGTCGACGCACACTGTCCAGGTCCGCTCGGTGCGCGTACCGGCCCCGATCGGCACCGGGAGGCCGTGCGTCGACTCCAGGGTGGACCAGTCGACGCCGAGCACCCCGATGACATGGCTGCCGAAGGTGACGGTGCCCGACCGCACGGCCTCGCCGCCCGCGTTGTGGAGGGCGAGGGTCACCTTCTCGCACCAGCGCCGGTCCGCCGGCTCGCGCACCGGATCGCCCACGACGAGCCGCGCCGGCGAGGTGGGAACCGGGGGCGCGGAGCCCGCCGGTGCGCTCGCCGAGGGGGTCGCGGGGCCCGACGTCCCGGACGGCACCGAACCCTGACCGTCCGTCGCGCGCGCCCTCGCGTCCGTCGTGGCGCCCACGGCCGCCTGATCCACGCTCGCGGACGGGACGCGCCCCCGACCCGGCCGCCGCCCGGCAGGTCCGCCCTCCGCGCCGCTCGCCCGCCCGGAGGGCAGCGGCACCAGTGTCACCGCGCCGGTCGGTCCGGCCGCCGGGGCGTGGGACGGGCCGCCCGCGGGCCCCGTCGCGACGAACCCCTCACCGCCCGGACCGCCCCCGCACGAGGCCAGGACGGCCCCGAGACAGACGACGGCCGCCGACGCGCCCAACAGGGCGCACCGACGGCCGGGTGTCGAGGTCGTCCACGTCGCGCGGAGCATCGGGCCATGGTGGCTGACACTCCGTCAGATGTGAAGGGTCAGTCGGAGATGAGACCCTCGCGCAGCTGGGCCAGGGTCCGGGTCAGCAGCCGGGAGACGTGCATCTGGGAGATGCCGACCTCCTCGCCGATCTGCGACTGGGTCATGTTGGCGAAGAAGCGCAGCATGATGATGCGCCGCTCGCGGGGCGGCAGCTTGGCCAGCAGCGGCTTCAGCGACTCCCGGTACTCGACGCCCTCCAGCGCGGTGTCCTCGTAGCCGAGCCGGTCGGCGAGCGAGCCCTCCCCGCCGTCGTCCTCCGGGGCCGGCGAGTCCAGCGAGGAGGCGGTGTAGGCGTTGCCCACCGCGAGGCCGTCGACGACGTCCTCCTCGGACACGCCCAGCACGGCGGCGAGTTCGGTGACCGTCGGCGAGCGGTCCAGTTTCTGGGACAGCTCGTCGCTGGCCTTGGTCAGCGCCAGGCGCAGCTCCTGGAGGCGGCGCGGGACGCGCACCGACCAGGACGTGTCGCGGAAGAACCGCTTGATCTCCCCGACCACCGTCGGCATCGCGAAGGTCGGGAACTCCACGCCCCGCTCGCAGTCGAAGCGGTCGATCGCCTTGATCAGGCCGATGGTGCCGACCTGGACGATGTCCTCCATCGGCTCGTTGCGCGAGCGGAAGCGGGCCGCCGCGTAGCGCACGAGTGGGAGGTTCAGTTCGATCAGGGTGTCCCGGACGTACGCGCGCTCGGGGCTGTTCTCGTCCAGCGCGGCGAGCCGCAGGAACAGGGAGCGGGACAGGGTGCGGGTGTCGATGTCCGCCGAAGCCGGGACGGCTGTGATGTCGGATGCCGGAAGAGCCGGGGCCGGAACGGCCTCGAGAGCCGAAACGTCGAGTGCGGCGTCGGGCGACTCGCTCTTCATGAGCGTGAGCACCTTCGAGCTGCCCTGATCTGCGGACATGCCACCCCCTCTGGGTCGCGGGACGGTCGTGGCGAACGCTCCGAACGAGGAACGCCAGCCTTCACCTGAATACCGGAGCCGAAGCCGCGGCAAACGCGCTAGCGGAAGAATGTCACATGTCGGCAACACGCTGTAGTGACATGTCGACATGTGAGATCCGAATCAGCCCTGCGTACAGGGGGTCTGACGGCATTTCGGGGCTCAACTGTCGGCATCCCCCCTGGTGAGCGATTCGCTCGCGCGGGTTATGGCTCGCTCGTGCTTGCGGTTATGCGTCGATCCGGTTCGCCGAGCGGAGCCGCTGGAAGCTACGCGCGAGTAGCCTCGAGACGTGCATCTGGGAAACCCCGAGTTCCGCACTGATCTGCGACTGGGTGAGATTGCTGTAGTAGCGCAGCAGCAGGATTCTCTGTTCGCGCTCCGGCAGTTGCACGAGGAGATGGCGGACCAGGTCCCGGTGCTCCACGCCGTCCAGGGCGGGGTCCTCGTAGCCGAGCCGGTCCAGGAGCCCGGGCAGCCCGTCGCCCTCCTGGGCGGCCTCCAGCGAGGTGGCGTGGTACGACCGCCCGGCCTCGATGCAGGACAGGACCTCGTCCTCGGTGATGCGCAGCCGCTCGGCGATCTCGGCGGTGGTGGGGGTGCGCCCGAAGGCGGTCGTGAGGTCCTCGGTGGCGCTGTTGACCTGGACCCACAGCTCGTGCAGCCGGCGCGGCACATGGACCGTGCGCACGTTGTCACGGAAGTACCGCTTGATCTCGCCGACCACCGTCGGCATCGCGAAGGTGGGGAACTGCACCCCCCGGTCGGGGTCGAAGCGGTCGATGGCGTTGATGAGGCCGATGGTGCCGACCTGGATCACGTCCTCCATCGGCTCGTTGCGGGAGCGGAAGCGGGCGGCCGCGTAGCGCACGAGCGGCAGGTTCGCCTCGATGAGCGCCGCGCGCACGCGGTTGTGCTCCGGCGTGCCCGGCTGGAGCTCCTTCAGCTCCCCGAAGAGGACCTGGGTGAGCGCCCGGGTGTCGGCGCCACGGCTGCGCGGCGGGGACGCGGGGGTTTCCTCCTGCGTCGGGGCTTGAGGCGCAGTACTGGCCGGCACGGTCAACTCCACCTCGTGATCCATCAACTCATCCGTCAAAAGCGGTCATAGCATCACAAGACAGTTCATTGTGTTCAAGTACCGCATAATCCCGTGTTGAGGGCCCATCACCGCGGCGGACACGCCAAAGCCCCCCGCCGGGGGGCGGAGGGCTCGGGAGGGGAGGGGGCGCCCGGGGGTGCCGCGCCTCAGAATTCGTAGTCGGCGATCACCCAGGTGCTGAACTCCCGCCACAGGGCGACGCCCGCCTGGTGCTCGGGGTGGTCCACATAGGTGCGCAGGGCGGCCGGGTCCTCGAAGGCGGAGTTGATGGCGAAGTCGTAGGCGATGGGGCGGTCGCTGAGGTTCCAGCCGAGCTCCCAGTGCCGGATCTCGGGGATCTTGCCCTCCAACGAGCGGAAGGCCGCGACGCCCTCCACCACGCGAGGGTCGTCGCGCTCGACGCCCTCGTCGAGCTTGAACAGGACGAGATGGCGGATCATGAGTCTCCTCCGTTGGCGATCCAGGTCATGAACTCCCCAACGGCCTGGGCGGCGTCCGAGATGCCCTCGAACCCGACCTGGACGTAGTCGGCGGCCTTCGCCGGATCGGTGATGATCACATAGAGCGCGAACACCACGACCAGGTAGACGGCGATCTTCTTGCCATTCACCGCCATCGCGGCCTCCCCTGTGGCTGCTGTGCCCAGCGCGTCGAAAGAGCCGAAAAGAGCCCCGTGTTTCCGGCGGTGAGTGTAGCCGCCACGCCTCCACGGAGATCAACAGCACGAAGGGCCCCGTCTCGCGACGAGGCCCTTGCAGAGCGGTAGCGGAGGGATTTGAACCCTCGGTGACTTGCGCCACACTCGCTTTCGAGGCGAGCTCCTTCGGCCGCTCGGACACGCTACCGAGGGAGACCTTACAGCACGCCGGGCCGTGCTCCGAAATCGATATACGACCCGGTTCACCGGGCCCGGAAGAACTCCGTGAGCAGGCGCGCGCACTCCTCGGCGAGGACGCCCTCGATGACCTCGGGCCGGTGGTTGAGCCGCCGGTCGCGGACGACGTCCCACAGGGAGCCCGCCGCGCCGGCCTTGTCGTCGCGGGCGCCGTACACGACCCGGTCCACCCGGGACTGCACGAGGGCGCCCGCGCACATCGTGCACGGCTCCAGGGTGACCACCAGCGTGCACCCGGTCAGCCGCCACTCGCCCAGCTCCGCGGCGGCCCGCCGGATGGCCAGCACCTCGGCGTGCGCGGTCGGATCCCCGGTCGCCTCCCGCTCGTTGTACCCGGCGCCGAGCACCCGGGTCCCGTCGGCGGACAGCACGACGGCGCCGACGGGGACGTCCCCGCCCCGGACGGCCTCCTCGGCCTCCTCCAGGGCGAGCCTCATCGCCGCCCGCCAGCGGTCGCGTACGGGGTCGGGCGAGGTCAGCGGACGGTCTCCAGGACCTCCGAGGCACCCAGCGCCTCGGCGATCGCGCCGAGGGCGTCCTCGGCGTCCAGGGACTTCAGCTCCTTCTCGCCGACGCCCAGGTCGTCGAGGATCTCGCTGTCGCCGACCGGGCTGTGCGGGACCGCGTCACCGCCCCCGCTCTCCTCGTCGTCGGAGTCGCCGTCGGGCTCCTCCGTGCCGTCGAGGTCGAGGGAGTCCAGGTCGGCGACGTCGTCGCCGGGCTCCCTGCCGAGCACTTCGTCGGTGAGCAGGATCTCGCCGTAGCTGCTGCGGGCGGCCGCGGCGGCGTCGGACACGTAGATGCGAGGGTCCTCCTCGCCGTCGACGCGGACGACGCCGAACCAGGCGTCCTCCTGCTCGATGAGGACCAGCACCGTGTCGTCGTCGGGCGAGGCTTCACGGGCCAGGTCGGCCAGATCCGACAGGGTCTCCACATCGTCGAGCTCTGTGTCGCTCGCTTCCCACCCGTCTTCGGTGCGCGCGAGCAGTGCGGCGAAGTACACCGTGACTCTCCCACTGGTCTGAGGCGTGCCGGTTGGGGGTCCCCCCGGCGGAGGTTACGGGCGGGACGGCTCGGGGGTCCGAGCCCCACCCACTCGGAATCGTGGCAGAAACAAGGCGTCAGGGGGACGTCTTCGGCTCCCTGTGTCCGGTTGTTTTGATCGCCGTGGCCCGAGGGGGCCGCGACCGCGTCCGCGAAGGACTCACCAGCGCACTCGTTGCCGCCACCTGCGGATCGTACGCGGATTTCCCCGGGTGTTCCGGCACGCCCCGACGCCAACTGCACCCGACGCGGCCGGTGTCCCGGCGCCGAACTACCAGCGGAACGTGCGCATACGCATGGCGTGGCGCAGCCGGGCCGCCTTGGCCCGGCGCGGCTGGACCCGGTCGCGCAGCGCGCGGGCCTCGGCGAGTTCCCGCAGGAACTGGGCGCGCCGCCGGCGTCGGGCGGCGTCGCTCGTCTCCGGCGCGTCCTGCGCGCGGTCCGCCGGCGACTCGGCGTTCGGCATCGGCTCACCACCCCCGGGTTGCGTCCCTCCCACTTTCCCTCCGACGGGCGGTTTGATGCCAGCGCGGGAGTGAACGGCGGGTCGAGGGCTTGCCGTGTGCGGGGGCGCCGGGCATACCGGGCCCGGTTACTGTGGGGGCATGCGTCTCCACGTCGTCGACCACCCCCTGGTCGCCCACAAGCTCACCACGCTGCGCGACCGGCGCACCGACTCCGCGACCTTCCGGCGGCTCGCCGACGAACTGGTCACCCTGCTCGCCTACGAGGCCACGCGGGACGTGCGGACCGAAGCGGTCGACATCTCGACCCCCGTCACCGACACCACCGGTGTGAAGCTCTCCCACCCGCGCCCGCTGGTGGTGCCGATCCTGCGGGCCGGACTCGGCATGCTGGACGGCATGGTCCGGCTGCTGCCGACCGCCGAGGTCGGCTTCCTGGGCATGATCCGCGACGAGGAGACGCTCCAGGCGTCCACGTACGCCTCGCGGATGCCCGAGGACCTCTCCGGGCGTCAGGTGTACGTCCTGGACCCGATGCTGGCCACCGGCGGCACCCTGGTCGCCGCGATCCAGGAGCTGATCAAGCGCGGCGCCGACGACGTGACCGCCGTGGTGCTCCTCGCCGCGCCCGAGGGCGTGGAGCTGATGGAGCGCGAGCTGGCGGGCACCCCGGTGACCGTGGTGACGGCCGCCGTGGACGACCACCTGAACGCGAGCGGGTACATCGTGCCCGGACTGGGCGACGCGGGCGACCGCCTGTACGGCGCCGCCGAGTAGGCGCTGCGGCGCCCCTCAGCACCCCTTCCTCGACGAGGCGGGCGTCGGCTCGGGCTCGGCCACCGCGGCCAGGGCCTTGTCGGCGTCCGTCTTCTTCGTCAGTTCCTCGAACTTGTCGCCGATGATCAGGTCCACGGCGGTGCCCTTGCGGGCCGCGTCGGTGCGGCGCTCGGCGGCGGTCAGCTGGCTCGCGAGGACCGGCAGCGAGGTGTCCAGCGAGGAGGCCGGGCCGAGCAGCAGCCCGATGCCCTTGACCTTCTTGTCGTACTCCTTGCTCGCGTTGCCCACGTCGCCGATCTTGAAGCCGCGCTTCTTCAGCTCGTCCGCGGTCTTCTTCGCCAGGCCGCTGCGCGTGGTGGCGTTGAGGACGTTGACGGTGATCGCGCCCGGCTTCGGCGGCTTCGGCGGCTTCGGCGCGGCGGACGGCGAGGCCGTCGCCTTCGTCGCGCAGCCGCTCACGCCGGCCGCGGAGGCCTTGCCGCCGCCGCCCGTGAAGACGTCGACGAGCTGGAGCGTGCCCCAGCCGACCAGGCCGAGGCCGGCGAGCGAGGCCACGCCGAGCAGGACGAGCCTGCCGCGCGCCCGACGACGCCGCATCCGTGGGTACTTGCCCCCCTTGATCCGGTACTGGCCACCCATGCCGGGGGGAGTCAGCATGCTCATGGGCGCAGCGTAGTGCGCCCGGGCGGCAATGCCTACTAGATGATCATTCGCAGCCGCGCGGTCCAACCCGAAAGGGTCAATGGGACGAGGCCCGGCCGCGTCAGCCCGGACTCAGTCCAGTTCCAGCACTCTCGCGTGCAGCACCTGGCGCTGCTGGAGTGCCGCGCGGACCGCGCGGTGCAGGCCGTCCTCGAGATACAGGTCGCCCTGCCACTTCACGACGTGCGCGAAGAGGTCGCCGTAGAACGTGGAGTCCTCGGCGAGCAGGGTCTCCAGGTCGAGTTGGCCCTTGGTCGTCACGAGCTGATCGAGGCGGATCGGGCGCGGAGCGACGTCCGCCCACTGCCGGGTGCTCTCCCGGCCGTGGTCGGGGTACGGCCGGCCGTTTCCGATGCGCTTGAAGATCACACGGAAAGCCTACCGGTCGAGACGTTCCGGGCGCAGCCATGGCGGCGGAGTGCGACGGTGGAAAAGAGCGGGCAGAACATGACGAATCGGCGAAGGTTGTAGGGGAGAGCGGACATGAGCGACCGCGAGACCACTCCCGGGACCGGGGCCGCGCCCCCGGTGCCGGGGTCCCGGACCGGCGCCCCCGCGCTTCCTCAGGAGGCCCTGGAGATCGCCGCCGGATACGCCTTTCCCGGCCCCGCCCTCGACCTCGGCGCCCTGCTGTGGGACGGGACCTGTCTGCCGGACGCCCGGATCAGGGTGCCGTTGCCCATGCTCAACCGGCACGGCCTGGTCGCGGGCGCCACCGGCACCGGCAAGACCAAGACCCTCCAGCTGATCGCCGAACAACTGTCCGCGCAGGGCGTCCCCGTCTTCCTCGCCGACGTCAAGGGCGACCTGTCCGGGATCGCAGAGCCGGGGCAGCGCAACGACAAGGTGCGCTCCCGGGCCGCCGAGGTGCACCAGCCGTGGACGGGCACCGGCTTCCCCGCCGAGTTCCTCGCGCTGGGCGGCATCGGGCACGGCGTGCCGGTGCGCGCCACGATCACCAGCTTCGGTCCGGTGCTGCTGTCCAAGGTCCTCCAGCTCAACCAGACCCAGGAGCAGTCGCTCGGCCTGATCTTCCACTACGCCGACACCAAGGGCCTGGAGCTGGTCGACCTCAAGGACCTGCGGGCGGTCGTCGCCTTTCTCACCTCCGACGAGGGCAAGGCGGAACTGAAGAACATCGGCGGTCTGTCGACCGCCACCGCCGGGGTGATCCTGCGCTCCTTGACCGCCTTCGAGGCGGAGGGCATGGGCGACTTCTTCGGGGAGCCGGAGTTCGACACGGCCGAGCTGCTGCGGACGGCGCCGGACGGGCGGGGCCTGGTGTCGGTCCTCGAACTGTCCGCCGTCCAGGACCGGCCCCGGTTGTTCTCGACCTTCTTGATGTGGCTGCTCGCCGACCTCTTCCACGACCTGCCCGAGGTCGGGGACGCCGACCGGCCGAAGCTGGTGTTCTTCTTCGACGAGGCGCACCTGCTGTTCGACGGGGCGTCCAAGGCGTTCCTGGACGCCATCACCCGGACCGTGCGGCTCATTCGCTCGAAAGGAGTCGGGGTCTTCTTCGTGACCCAGACCCCGAAGGACGTACCGGCCGAGGTGCTCGGGCAGCTCGGCAACCGCGTCCAGCACGCGCTGCGGGCCTTCACCCCCGACGATCAGAAGGCGCTCGGGGCCACGGTGAGGACGTTCCCCGACTCGCCGTACGACCTGGAGGAACTGCTCACCGGCCTGGGCACCGGGGAGGCCGTGGTGACCGTCCTGAGCGAGAAGGGCGCCCCGACCCCCGTCGCCGCGACCCGGCTGTGGGCCCCCGAGTCGCTGATGGGCCCGATCGGGGCGGAGGCGCTGGACCGGGCCGTGGCGGAGTCCGCGCTGCACGAGCGGTATGCACAGGCTGTGGACAGGGAGTCCGCGTACGAGAGGCTCCAGGAGCCCCGGGGCGGCAAGGGGCCGGACGAGATCACCGGGGAGCCCCGGCGTGGCAAGGGCCCCGATGAGATCACGAGGGAGCGGCGGCCGGGGAAGGGCCCGGACGAGATCACCAGGGCGGGCACGGGCGGGCGCGGCACCTCGTCCCGCGGCAAGGCGGAGGAGGGCGAGGAGCCCTCGGTCGTCGAGCAGGTCGTCGGCAGCGGCATGTTCAAGTCCCTGGCCCGGTCGGTCGGCACCCAGATCGGCCGGGAGATCACCCGGTCCCTCTTCGGGACGGCGCGGCGGAGGCGGTGACCCGGAGAAGCCCGCCCCCGCCGCGCCGGTCTCAGCCGCGCTTCCGTTCCTCGCGGGGACGCGGCGGCTCCTTCTTCCGGTCTCCGGGCTTCCGGGCGGTGCGCGCCGCCTCCGCGCGCAGCAGGGCGCGCAGGACGGCGTAGGGGTCGGCGGGCATGGCTGTGCTCCTCCTGTCGTGCTGACGGGCCTCCTTACGGGGGCGGGTCAGCAGCGCAGGACGACGGTGCGCAGCAGGGGCGGGACGCTCGGGGCGGCGGCCGGACGGTCCGCCCGGCGGGTGACGGGGGCGGGGGCCAGCTGACGTCGCGGGCCCGCGCAGGGCCGTACCGCGAGGCGGGTGCCCGCGCGGCGTCCGGAGCGGGCCGCCGGCCGTACGGCGGCGTCGAGGACGTCGTGCTCGACGGCCTCGGCCCCTGCCGTCACGGCCACCGGCAGGGCGTGTGCCTGGGCGTGCGCTCCCGGCACCAGCAGCGCGAGCAGCAGCACGACGACCCGCAGCCAGACCCGGCTGCGCGATCCCCTGCGTGCGGTGCTCACGCAAGATCATGTCCCCCGGAGCCGTCCGGTCTTCATCGCGCCCGCGCCAGAACCCCCCGCACGGGCTAGTTGGCGTCAGGCACGGGACGCCTTGGCCGCCTTCGCCGCCGCCTTCATCTCCTGCTTGTGCGCCCGCACCTTGGCCAGTGACTCCGGCCCGGTGATGTCGGCGACGGACCGGAAGGACTCGGTCTCGCCGTAGGCGCCGGCGGCCTCCCGCCACCCCTGCGGCCGCACGCCGAGCTGCTTGCCGAGCAGGGCGAGGAAGATCTGCGCCTTCTGCTTGCCGAACCCGGGCAGCTCCTGGAGCCGGCGCAGCAGTTCACGGCCGTCGTCGACGCCCTTCCAGACGAGCTCGGCCTCGCCGTCGTAGTGCTCCACCAGGTACTGGGACAGCTGCTGGATCCGCTTGGCCATGGAGCCCGGGTAGCGGTGCACGGCCGGCTTCTCGGAGAGCAGGGCCACGAACGCCTCGGGGTCCTGGGCGGCGATGTCGTGCGCGTCGAGGTCGTCCGCGCCGAGCCGGTCCGCGATCGTGCGCGGCCCCTTGAACGCCCACTCCATCGGCACCTGCTGGTCCAGCAACATGCCGACCAGCGCGGCGAGCGGGCTGCGGCCGAGGAGCGCGTCGGCCTCCGGGTCCTGGGCGAGATGCAGGGTGACGTCCATGCCCCGATCATGCCGCGCGGGCCGCCGGGCCGCGCGCGGGGGCGGGGCCGACCGGTCAGGGGCGCCAGTAACCCAGCGCGTTCACACGCTGCTTGGGCAGCCCGAGCTCCTTGCGGACGTACGCGGTCAGGGCGCGGGTCGTCGCCGTGTCGCAGGCGATCCAGACGTACGGGTCCGGGGTGTCCCGGAGCAGTCCGGGCAGGGCCTCCTTCACCGCGGAGACGAGGTCGGCGCCCGCGGCGCGCCTCGGCAGGGCCCGTACGTCGTGGCGGGCCGGGTCCGTGCGGAAGGGCAGGCCGTCGCGCTCGCCCTCGAACCACACGGTGGCAGGCGCCCCGCCGAGCGTGCCGACGAGGGAGTTGAGGGCCGGCAGGGAGGCGGCGTCGGCGACGGCGAAGAGGTGCGAGGGCGCCGGGTCGGGGTCGGTGAAGCCGGTGCCGTGCACGGTCGCCTCAACGGTGTCACCCGGCTCGGCGCCGCGGGCCCAGTCGCCGGCGACGCCCTCGTGCAGGGCGAACTCCAGGCTGAAGGTGCCGGCCGCCGGGTCCGGGTCGACCAGGGTGTAGGCGCGCTGATGCGGCTTGCCCGCGTCGTCGAACCACAGCCGGACCCACATGGTGGGGTGGACGCCGGTCGCCGCGAGCATGCCGCCGTCCGTGAGACGCACCCGGCGGTAGTGGGCGGTGACGTCCTCGGCGCCCGTCACCGTGCACATGAAGTCCTTGGCGCGCAGCAGCTTCAGGACCGCGCCCTCCCAGCCGTGCCCCTGCCCCATGTCCCGCTCCCCGGTCCCGTACTATTCCGGCACTGACGACTTAGGCAAGGCTAACCTTAAATAAGGGAGGGGTGCAGGTGGCCGGCGAGATCTTCCGTGACGCCTGGGGCATTCCGCATCTGCGGGCGGACGGGGTGGACGAACTCGCCCGCACCCAGGGCCGGGTCACCGCCCTCGACCGGGCCTGGCAGCTCGAGGTGGAACGGCACCGGGCGCGCGGCACCTCCGCGTCCTTCCTCGGCGCCGAGTCCCTCTCCTGGGACGTCCTGGTGAGACGCGTCCGCCTCGACGACACGGCCAGACGCTGCTTCGCCGCACTGGAGCGACGGGACCCCGGGACCGCGCGCTGGGTACGGGCGTACGTCGACGGGGTGAACGAGGGGCTCGCCGAAGGCGCCCGCCGGACACCGGAGTTCGCGAGGACCGGGGCGGCCCCCGGGCGCTGGGAGCCCTGGACGCCGTTCGGGATCTGGCTGGGCGTCCACCTGCTGTTCGCGGGCTTCCCCGCCAAGCTCTGGCGCGAGCGGGTCCGGCGGCACCTCGGCGCCGGAGCGGTCGGCCTGTTCGCCACGGACGGCCCGGGCACCTCCGGCAGCAACGGCTGGCTCGTGAGCGGCGAACGCACCCTGACCGGGCAGGCCATCATCGCCGGCGACCCGCACCGCTTCATCGAGGAGCCCGGCGTCTACCAGCAGATCCACCTGTCCTGCCCCGAGTTCGACGTCGTCGGCCTCGCCGTCCCCGGCGTCCCCGGCATCGCCCACTTCGGGCACACCGGCTCCGTCGCCTGGGCCATCACCAACGCCATGGCCGACTACCAGGACCTGTACCGCGAACGGCTGCGGCGGACCGGGGCGGGCGTCGAGGCGCTGGACCCGGACGGCGTGTGGCGGCGCGCCACCCGGCACACCGAGACCGTCGAGGTCGCGGGGGAGGACCCGGTCGAGGTCGAGGTGATCGAGACCGCCCGGGGACCGGTGATCGTCGGCGGCCCGGAGGGGCTGCCCGACGGGACCACGGACCCGGCCGGTGACGCGGAGGACCCGCCCCTCGCCCTCGCCCTGCGCCACCCGCCCCGCGTCACCGGCGACCTCGGCTTCGGCGCCCTCCTTCCCCTGCTGCGGGCCCGCGGGGTCGCCGACGTCGACCGCGCCCTCGACGCGTGGACGGAACCCGTCAACGTGGTCCAGGCCGCCGACACCGAGGGCGGCCTGCTGCACCGCGTCGCCGGCAAGGTGCCCGTGCGCTCCACGGCCAACCGCCTCCACCCGGTGCCCGCCTGGGAACCCGGACACGAGTGGCGGGGCTGGCACGAGACACCCCGCGGCGGCCTCACCGACGGCGTCGCCGCCATGGCCAACCAGCGCGGCCTCGCCACGCCCCTCGGCGTCGAGTTCGCCGCGCCCCACCGCGCCGACCGCATCACGGCCCTGCTGGCGGAGAAGGAGCACTGGTCGGCCGCCGACATGCCGGCGATCCACATGGACACCCAGCTGGCTTCGGCGGCCCCCCTCCTGTACCTCCTGGCCGGCCTCGGCCCCCTCGGCCCCGCCGCCGAGCGCGTCCGCCGCACACTCCTCGACTGGGACCGCCGGATGGACGCGGACAGCGCGGACGCCGCCCTCTACGCCCGGGTCCGCGGGGCCGTCGTCCGCCGGCTCGCCGCGCACCCCGCCTTCGCCGCGCTGACCGTCCCGCCCGCCTACCCCGACGTCCTGCTCCCCTGGCTGGCCCTGCTCCCCCGCGTCGCCTTCGCTCTCGAACACCTGCTGCGCGCCGACGACCTGTACGGCGTCGACCGCGCCGAGCTGGTGCGGGCGGCCGTCGAGGAGGTCGCCGAGGACGCCGCCGCGACCGCGCCCACGTGGGGCGACACCCACTGGCTCGCCCCCTGGCGGGCCCTGCCCGACCCGGCGTCCGGGGAACCCGGCCTGTCCGGCGACCACGACTGCGTGCTGTGCACGTCCGCCGTGCCCGGACTCACCGACCTGAGCGCGCGCGGCCCCGCCGCTCGCTACGTCTGGGACCTGGCCGACCGCGAGGCCGGCCGCTGGGTCGTCCCGCTGGGGGCGTCCGGTGTCCCCGGCTCGCCCCACCACCGCGACCAGCTCCCGCTGTGGCTGCGCGGAGAGCTGGTCCCGGTCGTCACCGACTTCACCGCGTTCGAGAAGGAGACCGATGTCTGACCGGCCCACCGCCGCCCCCCTCCACGAGCAGACCGTCGGCGGCTTCGGCACCGTCACCGTCCGCCCCCTCGACCCGCACGCCGACGCCGCGACCGTGCACACCTGGGCGAGCGAGGAACGCGCCGTCTTCTGGGGCATGAACGGCCTGACACGGGACCAGGTGGCCGGCATCTACGCCCACATGGCCACCCTCGACACCCACCACGCCTTCCTCATGGAGCGCGACGGCGACCCGGTCGCGCTGCTCCAGACCTACGAGCCCGGCGCCGACCGGGTCGGCGAGTGCTACGACGTCCGGCCCGGCGACATCGGCCTGCACCTGCTGCTCGCCCCCGCCGGTCCGGGCGGCGAGCGGCCCGGCTGGACCTCCGCGCTGCTCACTGTCGTCGCGGCGTACCTCTTCCGCACCCCGGGCCGCTCGCGGGTGGTCGTCGACCCTGACGTGCGCAACGAGAAGGCCGTGGCCCGCTTCCTCAAGCAGGGCTTCACCGCCGGACCGGCCGTCGTGCTGCCCGAGGTGGACCTGCCGGACGTGTACCTCCCGCGCAAGGAGGCCCAACTCGCCTTCCTCACCCGGGAGGTAGCCCGGGAGGTAGCTTGTGGGGAATGACGCCCGAGGAACTCGTCGCGCACTACCGCCTGGAGCCGATCCCGCGTGAGGGCGGGCTGTTCCGCCGTACCTGGGCCGGACCCGAACGGCCCGACGGGCGGCCGCAGGGCACCGCGATCGTCGCCCTGCTCACCGCGGACGACTACTCGGCCCTGCACCGCCTGCCGTCCGACGAGGTCTGGCACTTCTACCTCGGGGACCCCCTGGAGATGCTGCTCCTCGCCCCCGACGGCACGTCCCGCACCGCCGTCCTGGGCCACGGCGTGGCGCGCGGCCAGCACCTCCAGCTCACCGTGCCGGCCGGCACCTGGATGGGGGCCCGGGTGGCGGCCGAGGGCTCCTGGGCCTTCTTCGGCTGCACCATGGCCCCCGGCTTCACCTACGCGGACTACGAGCACGGCGACCTGGCGGACCTCACGGCGCGCTATCCCCACGAGGCCGCCCGGATCGCGGAACTGTGCCGTCCATGAGCCGACTCCTCGACGGACAGGTCGCCCTCGTGACGGGCGCCGGCGGCGGCATCGGACAGGGCATCGCGGCCCGGTTCGCCGAGGAGGGCGCGGCGGTCGCCCTGCACTGCCGCACCGCGCGGGAGGCGGCGGACCGGCTCGCCGGGCGTGTCCGGGAGGCGGGCGGCCGGGCCGTCGTCCTGACGGCCGACCTGACGGACGAGGACGCGTGCCGGCGGCTGGTCGCCGAGGCCGCCGAATGGGGCGGCGGCCTGACCGCCCTCGTGAACAACGCGGGCGTGCAGCCCACCCGGGACCTGCCGGCGATGACCGCGGCCGACTGGCGGGCGGTGGTGGACACCAACCTGTCCGGCGTCTTCGCCTGCACCCGGGCCGCGGCGGAGGTCATGGGGCCCGGCGGCGGTTCGGTCACCCACGTCGCCTCCGTCGAGGCGACCCGCCCGGCCCCGCTGCACGCCCACTACGGCGCCTCGAAGGCGGCGGTGGTGGCCCACGCCCGCACGGCCGCCCAGGAGTACGGCCCGCACGGCGTCCGTGTCAACACGGTCTCGCCCGGCCTCGTGCATCGGGAGGGCCTGGAGGAGGCGTGGCCGGACGGGGTGGCACGATGGCGGGCGGCGGCGCCCCTGGGACGGCTCGGGCGGCCGCGGGACGTGGGGGACGCCTGCGTGTTCCTGGCCTCGGACCTGGCGTCCTGGATCACCGGGCACGACCTCGTGGTGGACGGCGGGGTGACCGCGCGGCCCGGCTGGTGAGCACGGAGCCCGCCGCGTCCGTATGTACCCGGAGGCGATGCGGACCGAAGACGGAGATGCGGCGTGAGGTGTGCGGACGGACGACCGGGACGCCGGGGGCTGCGGCGGCTGCTCCTGCTGGGCCCGCTGCTGGTCCTGCTCCTCCTCGGCGGCACGGGGCCCGCGTCCGCGCACGCCGCGCTGCGCGGCAGCGACCCCGACGACGGCGCCGTCCTGAAGTCGGCACCCCGGCGACTCACCCTGACCTTCACCGAGTCCGTCGCCCTGCTCGACGACTCCTTCCGCGTCCTCGACCCGGAGGGCCGCCGGCTGCGCACGGGTGAGCCGGGGCACGGCCCGGACGGCGCCGACACCGCCCAGGTGACCCTCCCCGCCGGGCTGGCGCAGGGCACCTACACGGTGGCCTGGCGGGTGGTGTCGGCCGACAGCCACCCGGTGTCCGGCGCGTTCACCTTCTCCGTCGGCAAGGCCACCGTCACCACGGCCGCGGCCGTGGTCACCGGCCCCACCGAGGACCCGGTGACCAAGGCCCTGCACACCATCGCCCGCTACCTCGCCTACCTCTCCGTCGCCCTGCTCATCGGCACCGCCGCCTTCGTCGCGATCTGCCGTCCGCCCCACGTCCCGGTCCACGACCGGCTGTTGCGGACGTCCTGGTGGACGCTCCTCGCGGCCACGCTCGTCCTGCTGGTGCTGCGCGCCCCGTACGAGACGGGCGAGGGCCCGCTCGGGGCGTTCGACGCCGACGCCGCGGGCCGCACCCTCACCGGCCGGCCCGGCATCGTCCTGCTGACCCGGCTGGCCCTCCTCCTGGCCGTCGGCGCCTACCTGCTGCGCGTGTCCCGCCGGCGCCGGCGGTACGGCTGGACCGGCGCCGCCCTCGCGGCCGGTCTCGCGGCGACCTGGGCGGCCGGGGAGCACGCCTCCGCCGGCCTCCAGGTGCCGGTGGCCATGACCTCCTCGGCGCTGCACCTGCTCGCCACGGCCGTCTGGCTGGGCGGTCTGGCGGCCCTGCTCGGCGCCCTTTACCGGGCCGCCCTGTCCGCGGAGGCGGTGCGCCGCTTCTCCCGCGTGGCGTTCGCGTCCGTCACCGTCCTCGTCGTGACCGGCGTCTACCAGTCCTGGCGCGGCCTCGGCGGCTGGGACGCGCTCACCGACACCACGTACGGCAGGCTCCTGGCCATCAAGCTGATGGCGGTCGTCGTGCTCCTCGCCGCGGCGGCCGTGTCCCGCCGCTGGACGGCCCTGCAGACGGCGCCCGCCGTGGCGGAGCCGTCCGGTGACGGACCCGCCGACCGGGCGGAGGCGCCGGCCCCCGCCGCGGCGGCCGTGCGCACGAAGGTGGCGGCGGCCGTGGGCGGACCGCCGGCCGGTGCACCGCCCTCCCCGCCGCAGCCGACCGGCTCGCACCCCTCCGCCGCGGAGGAGCCCGATCCCGCGCACCGCCGGGCGCTGCGCCGCTCCGTGCTCACCGAGGTCGCCGTCGGCGCGGCCGTGCTGGCCGTCACCACGCTCCTGACCAGCACACTTCCGGGCCGGGCCGAGGCGGAGGCGGCCACCGCGGCGCCCGCGGTCGTCGGCGCCTCCGTCACCGACGTGCCCTTCGACGTCGGTACGCCCGGCGGACGCGGCACGGCACAGATCACCATCGACCCCGCCCGCGTCGGCGACAACTCGATCGAGGCGGTCGTCTACGGCCCCGACGGCGGCATCTCCGCCGTCCCCGAACTGCGCATCACCTTCACCCACCCCGGCCAGGACATCGGCCCGCTCGACGCCGGGCTCACCGACAAGGGCGGCTACTGGGGCAACAGCTTCCTCAACCTGCCCGTCGCCGGGACCTGGGAGATGAGGGTGACCGTGCGCACCTCGGACGTGGACCAGATCACCGAGACGCGGACGGTGACCGTCCACTAGGCACGGCCCGAAGGTGAGAGGCCACAGGAAACGGGCACACCGTAAGAAGTACGGCATCCAGCCGAGGAAGGCCGTTCGTCATGCCCGAACTGCCGGACGTCGAGGGTTTCCGGGGCGTGCTCCGGGCCTGCGCGCAGGACCGGACCGTGCGCCGGATCGAGGTGCGCGACCCCGGCGTGCTGCACGGTGTGAGCGCGCGGCGGCTGAGCGAGGCGCTGGAGGGGCGGCGGATCACCCGGGCCGAGCGGCACGGCAAGTGGCTGCTCGCCCGCACCGGCGGCCCCACCCTGGCCCTGCACTTCGGCATGACCGGCTCCCTCGTGTGCGCCGGGCCGGACGACCCGGTGGCCCCCCACGACCGCGTGCTGTTCACCCTGTCCGGCGACCGGAGCCTCCGCTACCGCGACCAGCGCAAGCTCCGGGGCCTGTGGCTCGCCGAGGACGACTCCGCCGTCGCACGCCTGCTGGCCCGGCAGGGCCCCGACGCGCTGGACGTGGACCGCGAGCGGTTCGAGGAGGCCCTGCGCGGGCGCCGGGGCGCCGTCAAGGGCGTGCTGCTCGACCAGTCCGCGGTGGCCGGTCTCGGCAACCTGCTGGCCGACGAGATCCTGTGGCGGGCCCGGCTGAGCCCCGCCCGCCCGGCGAGCGACCTGACCGACGCCGACCGCCGGGGTCTCTACCGCCAGATGCGGCGCACCCTGCGCTCCGCGGTCCCCACCGGACGGGTCCCGCCGCGCCCCTCCTGGCTGACGGGCCGCCGGGACACCCCCGACCCGCACTGCCCGCGCTGCCACGCCCCGCTGCGCCGGGCCCGCGTGGCCGGCCGGACGACCGTGTGGTGCCCCGGCTGCCAGACCGCCGCTCCCGGCGCCACCACGGGAGCGCGCCGATGACGAGGCACAGCGCGCCGAGGGCGGCGGAGCGCGGGGCGGCGAGGTGCGGGCCGGCCGCGATCCCTCCGAGAGCGAGATGAGCGATCATGCACGAGCCCGCCGCCGGCGCCCGGGCCACGGCCGACCTCGACGACCTGGTCGGCGCGGACCTCACCGCCCGGGTCACCGTCGACGAACACGGCACCGTCACCGGCTGGAACGCGGGCGCCGAGCGGCTCCTCGGGCACCCGGCCCGCGAGGTCGTGGGCCGTCCGGCGGCCGGTCTGCTGGCCGAGCCGCCGAGCGGGTGGGACCTGCCCCCGTTCCCCCGGCTGCGGCGCTGGCACGGCACGGTCGGCCTCCGGCACCGTGACGGCCGCACGCTCGCCGTCAAGGTCCTGGCGCACCACCGGACCCGGGAGAACGGGCGGCGCGAGTGGTTCTGCGTCTGCGCCCTGACCGCCCGCCAGCCACCGCCCGAGCGGCGCGACGAGCCGTTCGTGAGCTGGAGCTTCGCCCAGTCCCCCTGCTGCGCCACGGCCCTGTACGACACCCGGCTGCGGCTGCGCCGGGCCAACCGGGCCATGGAACGGGCCGTCGCCCTCACCGAGGCCGACATGCTGGGGCTGCGCGTCGAGGAGATCGTGGACGGACCGGCCGGCCGGCGCGCGGAGGAGAGCATGGCCCGGGCGCTGCGCACCGGGGAGGCCCAGGCCGACGAGGACTTCCTGCCCGCCGCGGACGAGACCCGGGCAGACGCCTGGTCGCTGCTGATGTCCCCGCTGCGGGACGCCGCCGGAACCGTCCGGGGCGTCTGCCTCACCGCCCACGACATGACCGCACAGCACTGGGCCCGCAAGCGGCTCCAGCTGATCGCCGAGGCGGGCCGGCGCATCGGCACCACCCTCGACGTGATGCGCACCGCCCAGGAACTGGCCGACGTCGCCGTCCCCGAGCTGGCCGACTTCGCCTCCGTCGACCTGCTGACCGCCGTCGACGACCCGCCGGACACGTCCCGGCGCGGCGGCCCGCCGCCCGGCCCGCTCGAACTGCTCCGGGCCGCCCACCAGTCGGTGACCCCGGGCGTACCGGAGGCGGTCCCCGCCCTGGGCGCCCTGGACCGGTACACCGAGGGCTCCGCACAGGTCGAGACGCTGCGCTCCGGCCGGTCCTCGGTGTACGAGATGACCCGTCCGGCGATCACCGCGCTCGTGGCGCACGACCCGGTCCGGGCCGCCCGTGTCCGGGAGTTCGGCATCCACTCGGTGATGACGGTGCCGCTGACGGCGCGCGGCACCACCCTGGGTGTCGCCCTCCTCGCCCGCCACCGGCACCCCGAGATCTTCCAGCAGGACGATGTGGTGCTGGCCGAGGAACTGGCGGCCCGGGCGGCCGTCTGCATGGACAACGCCCGCCGCTACGCCCGCGAACGCGACCGGTCGGTCGCCCTGCAGCGCAGCCTGCTGCCGCAGCGGCTGCCGGAGCAGGCGGCGGTGGAGGTCGCCACCCGCTACCTCCCGGCGGGCGCGCACACCGGGGTCGGCGGCGACTGGTTCGACGTGATCCCGCTGTCCGGGGCGCGGGTGGCCCTGGTCGTCGGGGACGTCGTCGGGCACGGCATCCACGCCTCCGCCACCATGGGCCGGTTGCGGACGGCGGTGCGCACCCTCGCCGACATCGACCTGGCCCCGGACGAACTGCTCACCCACCTCGACGACCTGGTCTCCCGGCTGTCCACCGAACGGGAGGGCGGCCGCACGCGCGAGCGCTGCCCCGAGTGCGAGGGAGAGGTCGGCGCGACCTGCCTGTACGCCGTGTACGACCCGATCTCCCGGCACTGTTCCCTGGCCCGCGCCGGGCATCCGTCGCCGGTGGTGGTCGCTCCCGGAGGCGCCGCCGAGCGTGTCGACCTGCCGCCCGGACCACCGCTGGGCGTGGGCGGCCTGCCCTTCGAGGGCGCCGAGATCGAGCTGCCCGAGGGCAGCCTTCTCGCCCTCTACACCGACGGCCTGATCACACCCGGCGGCCGGTCCTCTCCCGGGGACGCGGAGGCGGGCGTCAGCCGGCTGAGCCGTCTGCTGACCGGCGCCGAACCCACCCTGGACGCCCTGTGCGACCGGATCCTCACCGACCTGCTGCCGCCCAGGCCGCCCGACGACGTCGCCCTGCTCGTCGCCCGCACGCGCGCGCTGGACGCCTCCCAGGTCGCCACGTGGCAGGTTCCCTCCACCCCGTCCGCCGTGGCCCAGACCCGCAAGGACACGCTCGCCCAGCTCGACGCGTGGGGCCTGGAGGACGCCGCGTTCGTCACGGAACTGGTCGTCAGCGAACTGGTCACCAACGCCATCCGGCACGCCCAGCCGCCCGTCCAGCTGCGCCTGATCCATCTGGCCCACGAGGACTCCCTCATCTGCGAGGTGTCCGACGGAGGCAGCACGGTGCCCCACCTGCGCCGGGCCCGCACCTACGACGAGGGCGGCCGGGGGCTGCTGCTGGTGGCACAGCTCACCCGGCGCTGGGGCACCCGTCAGGCCGCCAAGGGCAAGACGATCTGGGCGGAACAGCCGCTGGAGGCCGTCCAGCCATGACCGCTGACGCGGCGCCTTCGGGTGACTTCGGGCAGCGGGCGGCAACGTGCCGGCCGTCTTTCGCGTCTTCGTCGGCGGGGGGTTCGCGCAGCGCAATAATCCCCCTTGCCCCGCTCCGATACCATGCTCGAACTTACGAACGAGTGCTGACGACCGCCCCTTTACACATCGGCCGAGACCATTGATATCCGAGACATCGCAGACGTTCGCGCGAACAGGCAGCCGGCAGCGGGCGCTGGTGTGGTCCGCCGTGGGCGTGGTCGCCCTCGGCTTCCTGATCGCCCTGGAGGTGGCCGCCCGCCACTACGGTGAGCCGGGCCCCCTCACCAACCAGGTCCGCGAGATCGCGTTCCCGCCGAAATCCGGCTTCCTGCTGTACGCCGGCATGGGCCTGATGATGGTCGTCCTCACCCGGCGGGAACGCCTCGTCGCGGCCGGCGCCGCCCTCGGCATCGACCTCGTGGTCCTCGCCGTGCGCTGGGCCACCGGCACACTGCCGGCCCTCGGTGAGGGGCACCCCTTCGGCAACGGCGCGCTCTGCGTCGTCCTGGGCTGCGCGGTCGTCGCCGTCACCCGCCGCACCGGCGCCGAACGCCTCCTGCTCCTCAAGGGCGTCGGACTGGCCCTGCTCCTGGTGGCCGGCCGCAAGACCGGCGACACCTGGCTGCTGATCACGTCGAAGACCCAGCCGCAGGTCCTCGACCAGTACGTGGCCACCGCCGACAAGGCGCTCGGCAACCCCTCCTGGGTCGTCGGCCGACTCGTCGACGCCACCGGGCCGGTCGGCGCCCAAGTGCTCGACTACGTCTACGTCCAGCTCGCGGTCGCGGCGGTCCTCGTCGCGCTCTACCAGCTGCGCCATGTGGCGGCCGAGCGCCGTTTCCCGAGCCACCACCTGGTGCGCACGTTCCTCGTGATCGGCCTGCTCGGCCCCGGCATCTACATGATCTTCCCCGTGGTCGGCCCGGTCTTCGCCTACGGCGCGGACGGCGGCCACTGGGCGACGGCCGACATCTGGCCCGGGACGGCACCGGCGCTCGCCGCCCCGCTTCCGATGCCGTTCGACGGGATCACCCCGCGCAACTGCATGCCCAGCCTGCACACGGCATGGGCCACCGCGATCTTCGTCCACTCCCGCCAGGGACCGCGCCTTCTGCGCTACGCGGGCACGTTCTGGCTGGTCGCCACCCTCGGCGCGACCCTCGGCTTCGGCTACCACTACGGCGTCGACCTCGTGGCCGGAGTGGTCTTCACCCTCACCATCGAGGGGGCCCTGCGCGCGATGTCCCGCGGCTGGGACCGGGCGGGCGCCCGCCTGGTCGTCCACGGCGCCCTGGTGTTCACCGCCCTGCTGTTGTCGTACCGCTTCCTGCCGCTGGAGATGGCACGCCACCCCTGGCTGTACGGCCCGCTCGTGCTCGCGGCGATGGGCTCGGTGATCTACGGCTACCTCCGGACGACCCGCACCTGGGACCCGAAGCCCACCCCGGCCCTGCGTCCGGAACCGCAGCCCGGGATGGCCTGACACGACGGCCACGGCAACGGCCCGGAGCGCTCGCCGTCGCTGTGGCCGGCCGCCGCTGAAGGCGGACGGCAAGAAGATCACCGAGAAGCCTTCGTCCCGGGACGGCGGCTGCTGACCGCCGGCGTCACGTCAGCCCCGGCGCCCGGAACCCGTTGAGCTGCCACAGCGCGGCGGTGTACCAGAGCAGGGCGATCGCGCAGAAGAGCAGGCCGCCGACGAGCGGCAGCGTCCATCCCGGGAACCGGTGGCTGCGCACCACGACGACCTTCGCGGCGAACGCGCCGTACAGGACGCAGCCGGTGATGGAGTGGATCGCCACCCGCGGCGACGTCAGCTCGACGCCGTAGGCGCTCAGGCACTGGTAGGCGATGGGCACCGAGAGCAGGAAGGCGAGCAGTCCGGTCACCCGGTGGACGGTGGACACCGCGCGCGGGGCCGGTCTCGACCCGGGCAGCAGGCCGTACATCCGGGCGGCGAGCAGGAGCTGGACGAGCGCGAGCCCCAGGAGGGCGGTCCCCAGCCGGGCCTTGAGCTCCATGGCGTCGTCGTACCGGGCCCCGAACAGGCTGCTCTCCGGATCGGGCGTCAGGCCCCGCCCCACGAACCAGACGCCGAGGCCCACGGCCACGGGGATCAGCAGCAGGGCCGCGGCACGCCCCGTGCCCGCCGCGCCGCGGGAAGGGCCGGGTTGCTGTTCCACGAGGGCTCCGTACGCAGGCGACGACCGAAACCCTCACCATGACGCGGGCCCCGCCCGCCGCCCCGCCGACGACCCCGCCAGCCCACCGGGAATCACCCGATGGACGGCCCGCGTGTGACCGACGCCACCCCGGACACAGGGGCGCCCGGACAACGTCGAAGGGCCCCACCGCGAGACCAGAACCGGGACCACGCGGCTACTCGGGCATGACGCCGTGAATGCGGGAGAGGGTGAAAACACGCTCGTCGCTGCGCAGGTGGCACCAGGCGTACAGGTAGGGCGGGTCGAGATCGAGCTCGCTGAGGGTCCGTATGGTGCGGCTGCCCGAGGCGGCGACGTAATCGATGGTGACCGGCCGGCCTTCGTCGACGGCGTGGGCCAGCTGACGAACGTCGGCGAGGGACAGCTGACGGGCGTACCCGGCGACGACTTCCTCGGTGTCGCTGTCGAACGGGACGCCGTTGCCCGGGTCGGGCTGCGGCGAGGCCGGTGGCGCGGTCTTCAGCCGGGTGGCCAGGGCACGCAGGTCGGCCGTCGCCGGAGCCTTCTCCGGCCGACCGTCGGTCTTTCGGCGGCGGGAGGTGCCGCCGGACGGACGCGGGGACGGAACCGGGGCGACGGCACGGCGGCGCCGCGCCTTCTCTACTCGCACCGCCCCGTCGGCGGTCTCGGCGACTGGGGCGTAGCCCGCGGTCCGGAGCGCGGCGAGGGTCTTCTCGAGCGAGGTCCGGCTTGTCAGGACAGTCGGCGCCAGGTGCCGCAGGCCGAGTTGGGTGAGCCCTCGGTGGGCGGCCAGCTCGGCCAGGAGCGCGGGCTCTTCGCTGTGGAGCACGCAGGCCGCGGGGGCGATGCGCACCCGGCCGTGACCGCGCGCGGTGTCGTGGATCAGGTAGGTCAGTGGCTGGGGGAGAGCCTCCACGGCGACGGCGGCCAGGTCGGCTTCGACGGCATCGGCAGTCCGGCCGGCGTCCAGGGCCCGACGGACGCTGCCGGGGCTGAACCGCCACACCGACGCCGTGCCGCCGGTTTCGCGGTCGGCGACCGAGTCCAGCAGCGTGGTGAGACGGGCGGCCGGCGTGCCGGTGACGACGGCCGTGAGGTCGGCGCCGAAGCGCGCGGTCGCGGTGGCGGCGGGAAGCAGCCGTCGGCAGGCGGCGGCCAGTGTCTCGGCGCTGTCGTCCGGCCGGGCGGACAGCAGAGCGGTCCCGATGGGGGACAGAGCGCCCCGCGCGAGAACGCCGAGCAGTTCCGCCTCGCGGATCACGGTGGCGAACGGCGTGGAGTCCTGAGGCAGCTGATCGGCGAGTGGTCGGTGCCACGCGACAAGCGGGCCCAGGTCCGCGTGATTCTTCACGCCCTGCCCCACCGGTAGCCGTGCCGCGGCGGTGAGGAGACCCTCCCGGGCCTGCAGACAACCGTCGCAGGGAGGTCTTCCGGCAAGCACGGGAAAAGACTTGCCGTCCTCGTCGCGGGCCTGACCGGGGGTGAGGTGCATGGCCCGCCACGCCTGGAGAAGCAACGCGAACTGTTCGGCCGGTTCCTGCTGCGCCCAGGCGTCGTAGCCTTCTGTCGCCGGAACCCTGTCGCCATCCCGGGCCAACAGCCCCGCCGCGTACGCAGTTTCGAGCACGATGCGCACCACGACGTCGTCACAGCGTGCCGCCTTGCCGACCCGGGAGAGTTCCCGTGCTCCGATCCCGCCGCTCTTCAGCCGGGCCGGCGGTGAGGCGGCGCACACCGTGAGAACCGAGGCGGCATGAGCACCGAACGCCATGGCCGCGGCCATGGCCTCGCGGTCCACCGCTGCCGGGGTGACGGGCAGGACGGGCACGTCGGGCGGGGCGGGCTCGAACGGAGCACGCCACCCGGGCCCGCGCAGTGCGAGCGCCACCTCGGCCGGCATGCGAGCCGGTCCGTACCCGCGACGGTCCTGGACCAGCAGTCCCCGCTCCAGCGCCCATCGCGCACCCGGCTCCGAGTCGATTCCCGGAACCCCGAACGCAATGAACTCAGACCGCTGCGGCGCGGTCCTCGCCCGGCGCTCGCACAGCTTGCGGGTGGCCACCGGAGCCTTTGCCACGAGTTCGGTGATCCGCTCCCGGTCACTGTGGTGTTCCACCAGGTCCGCCAGCCGCTGTTGCTTCGTGCCACCGGACTTGACCCCCAACGACACCAACATGCGGCGCAGTTCGTCGGAGGTGGTGTCCTCGAGCAGCTGCCGCAGCGGCGCGTCCAGTCCCAGCGGAGCCTCCCACGCCTGCCGCAGCGGCGCCACCACGCGCAGCAGTCCCGCACCGTCCGGCCAGACCAGCGCGTGATCGGCCAGCGACCCAAGGGCCGCATCCAGCCCGCGAGCTCGCTCCCCGTCCACCGCTCCCAACAGTTCCGCCAAGGCATCGCGGGTCGTGGGCGCCAGCGCCGCGAGCGCCTCGGCGACCTGCAGGTCCGGGAGCGGGAGCCGGGGCAGCACCTGTGCCACCGCCCCCGGCCGCTGAAGGCGGTCCGCCAGTTCACCGACCGACCTCGGCTCCGGAGGGGACACGGCATCAGGCCTTGTCGTAAGGACCCTCTCCAGCCGCTCTGCGTCAAGGCTGAGCAGCCAGGCGGCCAGTGTTGATCCGCTGGGCTTACTGATGGGGAACACCTCGCCGTCGAAGAGCACGATGGGTCCGCGAGGGAACCCGCACACACAGGATTCAAGGATGGCGTACGGGCAACGCCGGTGAGGTCACACGAAAGGGTGCTGCATGCACACCGCGGCGATGCCGGCCGACCTCGGCGGGTGTCCGCCGCGGGTCACACCTTCCTGACGACGACCGACTCCGGGACCAGACGCTCCAGGTCCTCCACGTCCGAGGTGAAGACGGTGACCTGCCCCTTCTGCTGTCGGGCGACGATGGCCAGGACCGCGTCGATGGCGTACTTGTGTCCGTGCAGCTTCGCGTCGGCCAGGAGCCGACGGGCCTGACGTGCCTCGTCCTTCCCGATCTCGGGAACCTTGAGGCGCGAGAGCACCCAGTCCCAGCGCTGCTCGGTGGTTCTGCCGTCGTATGCCTCGACCAGCGTCATCGGAGAGGTGACCACCTCGGCCTCGCCCCGCGCCGCGAGGTCCAGCCAGGCGATCATCTTCCGGTCACCCCGTACGGCGAGGGAGAGCGCTTCGCAGTCGAGCACGAAGACGCGCAGCCGCGACTGCCCGTGCTCACCCGCCCGCTTCTTCACGCGACGTCTCCGGCGTTGCGCTTGGCCGTGGTGTGGCGGCGCTCGTGCTCGGCGTCGAGGTCCGCCAGCGCCTCCAACGCCTCCGCGCGTTCGTCATCGGTGACCGGACCGTGTTCCTCCTGCAGCCAGTCCACGAACTCCCGCAGCCGGTCCCGGTCACGCTTGAAGCGCAGTGCCTCGGTGACGTACGCCGACAGGCCCCGCTCAGCTGCCTCCGCGCGGATCTCGTCAAGGAGATCCTCGGGGATGGTCACCGTCACTTTCCTGGTCGCCATACAAGCCACCATACTCCCGGTGCCGAATCCCTTACTGTGCTGCGGCTGCGGCTGCGGCTGCGGCTGCGGCTGCGGCAGGCTGCCGTACGACGTGCGCGCGTGGGCCGACCCATGACGCCCTGGGCTGGGGCTGAGAGGGCTGTCGACGGTCAGCTCATTCACTGCATGACCACTGACGAGGGCTGGAGCGGAGTCGGCGGTCAGGCGGCTGTGGCGGGCCGTGGGCTGCCGTGGAACACCTGCCTCGCGTGCCAGTCGCGATGGGCCGGCGCGATGGGGCGGATGCCCGGCTGTGGGCCGACGAGCGGACGGCCCGCGAGCGCTATGACGTGTTCGAGGGCGGCAGGGCTGTGGCCGACGAACCGTTGTGAGACCAGGATGCGGTGGCCGTCCCCGATACCGAGGACGCCCTTGTCGAAGAGCTTGTGGTGCAGCGAACAGAGACACAGTCCGTTGTCGACGTCGTCGGGGCCGCCGAACGCCCACCACCGCACATGCGCCGCCTCCAGCCCGACCGGGACGGGGCCGATCCGGCCGTCATAGCCGCAGAAGGCGCACCGGTACTCGTAGGCCGTCAGCACCAGCTCCCGCATCCGCGGGTCCCGGCGCCTCCGCACGGCCGAAACCTCGGCGGTCTCGGCCTGCTCCAGCTCCAGACCGACGGCTTCGCACAGCTCGTCGTGGAGTGAGGCGGGGAAGTTCAGGTCGAGCAGTACCCGCGCCATCCGGCCGAGCAGTGAGGGCTCACGCCGCAGCGCCGCCAGCAGCTCGGGCGCCAGGCGTCCTGCCGCTCCCGCGGCCCGCAGCTCTCGTACCCCGCTTCCGGGGCTGCCCGGTCCGCGATCGGTACGCACCTCCCACACCCCGTCACTGACCAGATGATGGAACGGGTAGGCGGGCGTCGTCTTGTTGGGCGGCCCGTACTCGGACAGCAGCCGCTGCAGGTCCTCTTCCACGGCGCTGTACCGCAGCTCGTCGTCGGCGTCCCGCTGGAACCGGCCGAGAGCGTACAGAAACAGCAGAGGCTTGTGTGGGGCGCGAGTCCCGCTCCTGGTCCACTGTCTCAGCGTCGCGGTGCGCTCCAGCCAGTCCATGCCGGCGATCGTAGTGGCGCCCTCGGACACCGTCCGGAAACACCTGACCTGGCTGATGACGCCGCGTGCGATCGTCATGGCGTGACCTGGTCCCGCTGGTCGCGGTGGTACGGCATCCTCACCTGCGCCAAGACCGACCGGGGCACCCGCCGGAACGGCGCTACCTGCATGTGACGAGAACCATATTCCGCAGGTGCGCGCAGCAAGTCGGAGACGCGCTCTGGGAGCCCCTGAGCGCGGCCGGAAAATCCAACTGAGACGGAAACTGAGACGGACAACGTCGAAGGGCCCCACCTTGCGGTGGGGCCCTTCGACATCGTGCCCGGTGAGGCACTGGCGGAGGATACGAGATTCGAACTCGTGAGGGGTTGCCCCCAACACGCTTTCCAAGCGTGCGCCCTAGGCCTCTAGGCGAATCCTCCGCCGGAAACATTACATGACCGAGAGGAGTGCTCGCGAACTCGTTCCGTCCCGCTGACATCGGGTACTCTCTGGGAAGCCCCTCACGCGGCGCTATCTGACTGAACTCCCCCAGGGCCGGAAGGCAGCAAGGGTAAGTTGGCTCTGGCGGGTGCGTGGGGGGCGTTCTCGTGCTCCGGGGGCGGGACCCGTTGTCAGCGGGCGCCTATAACCTCGTAGGCGTGTCGTCTCTCGCGCTGTACCGCCGCTATCGCCCGGAGTCGTTCGCCGAGGTCATCGGGCAGGAGCATGTCACCGACCCGTTGCAGCAGGCGCTGCGGAACAACCGGGTCAATCACGCGTACCTGTTCAGCGGCCCGCGCGGATGCGGCAAGACGACCAGTGCCCGGATCCTCGCCCGCTGTCTGAACTGCGAGCAGGGCCCCACCCCGACCCCCTGCGGCACGTGCCAGTCCTGCCAGGACCTCGCCCGCAACGGCCCGGGCTCCATCGACGTCATCGAGATCGACGCGGCCTCGCACGGTGGTGTGGACGACGCCCGTGAGCTGCGCGAGAAGGCCTTCTTCGGACCGGCCGCCAGCCGCTACAAGATCTACATCATCGACGAGGCCCACATGGTCACGTCGGCCGGCTTCAACGCCCTGCTGAAGGTCGTCGAGGAGCCGCCGGAGCACCTGAAGTTCATCTTCGCGACGACCGAGCCCGAGAAGGTCATCGGGACCATCCGCTCGCGGACCCACCACTACCCGTTCCGGCTCGTCCCGCCGGGCACCCTGCGGGAGTACCTCGGCGACGTCTGCCGCCGGGAGGACATCCCCGTCGAGGAGGGTGTTCTTCCGCTCGTCGTCCGCGCCGGCCAGGGGTCCGTACGTGACTCCATGTCCGTGATGGACCAGCTCCTCGCCGGGGCCCGGGAGGAGGGTGTGACGTATGCCATGGCCACCTCCCTCCTCGGGTACACCGACGGATCGCTGCTCGACTCCGTCGTGGAGGCCTTCGCGACCGGTGACGGCGCGGCCGCCTTCGAGGTCGTGGACCGTGTCATCGAGGGCGGCAACGACCCGCGGCGGTTCGTCGCCGACCTCCTGGAGCGGCTGCGGGACCTCGTGATCCTGGCCGCCGTGCCCGACGCCGCCGACAAGGGGCTCATCGACGCCCCGGCCGACGTCCTGGAGCGGATGCAGGCCCAGGCCGGCACCTTCGGCGCCGCCGAGCTCAGCCGCGCCGCCGACCTGGTCAACGAGGGGCTGACCGAGATGCGCGGCGCCACCTCGCCCCGGCTCCAGCTCGAGCTGATCTGCGCGCGCGTGCTGCTGCCCGCCACCTACGGCGACCAGCGGTCCGTCATGGCCCGGCTCGACCGGCTGGAGCGGGGCGTCGGCTTCTCCGCTGGCGCCGCCGCCCCCGCGACGGGATACGTCCCCGGCCCCGAGGCCCACGCCGCCCCCGCGCCCCCGCAGGCCGCCCCTCCGGTGCCGCCCGGCGGGGGGCTCGCCGCCGCCCGTGCCGCCGTACGGCCGGCCGGCGCCCCCGCCCCGGAGGCGCCGGCCGCGGAGAGCGCGCCCGCCGCCGCGGCTC